>CAYZVG010000281.1:0-4495 GCA_964481595.1 uncultured Occallatibacter sp.
CTTCCACGGCTCCAACGACGGACAAAAGGGCATGGGCCTCATCATGCTTATCCTCATCGGCACCGTGCCCACCGCCTACGCGTTGAACCACGCGGTCACAGCCCACGATATGCAGGCCTTTGTCGTCGCCTCGCAGCAAGCCGACAAGGTCATCACCAACCATATTGACCCCAAAGGCATCATGGGCGAAGACGCCCGGTCTGAAGTTACCGATTACATCCGCACCAAGGAACTCCGGCCAGACACCATGCTTGCCCTGCGCGAGTTGGTGAACGATCTCAACAACGAGGTCGCTCTCTACAAGGAGTTCAAGGCCGTTCCTCCCGCTCAGCAGACCAACGTCCGTAACGACATGTACGTCGCCAGCGAAGCTATCCGCATCATGCAGAAGAACGGAGACATCAAGTTCACCCCGCAGGAAAACACCGTACTCACCAGCTATCGCGGAAGAATAGACAAGGCCATTAAGTTCATTCCCGGATGGGTAAAGGTCGCTGTGGCCTTGGCGCTCGGCATGGGCACGATGGTTGGCTGGAAGCGCATTGTGGTCACCGTGGGCGAGAAGATCGGCAAGGAGCACCTCACCTACGCTCAGGGCGCGTGCGCGGAGCTGGTTGCCATGCTCACCATCTTTGCCGCCGACAACTTCGGACTCCCGGTTTCAACCACACACGTGTTGAGCTCGGGCGTGGCCGGCACCATGGCGGCAAACAAGAGCGGGCTGCAAGTCTCCACCATCCGCAACATCGCGGCCGCCTGGGCCTTCACCCTGCCTGCAGCGGCGGCTCTGTCGGGAATTCTGTTCTTCCTTTTCCGTCAATTCTCCAACTAGATACCTGACCAATTAATCCTGCACCGACTCCGTTTCCCGCCCTTTCGCATCTTCCTGGTGAATGGGCGGGAAACTTCTTCGTTGACGGAGATACAGTGCATTTCCGCGTTACGGCTTCCCGCGGTAAACCTGCCAGAACTCAAGAAATCCTTTCAAGCGCACCACTTGAAAGTAGTCGTTGGCTACCAGATAGAGAATCGTCGAAGCCGCCCAAACAACGTGCATCGCGTCGCCGCCAAGCTCGTCGCTAAAAGGTAGCGGCGCGGCGGAGAACACCATGGCCACCACAATCAGCGCCAGCTTCACAATTCCCATCACAAGATTGATCTCGGCCAGCTTGCCGGTAAACTCTTTTCCCAGCCGCAAGCTCTCGACCAGCGACGAAAGCACTGAGCGCCGCTCAAGCAGATAGAGCAGCGGAGCGATCGAAAGCGCCCAGCTTACCAGCGCAAATGCGGTAAAGAAAGCAAGAGTGAGAACGATTGCCCAAATCGCATAGCCCACAAGGTCGGGCTCGCCGGTCGCGCCGATATGTGTGCTCGCCGCCCATTGCATCGATCGGAACCAAAGCCAGAAAAATGCGCATGCAAGCGCGAGGTTCGCTGCCTGTAGCGCAATCGTTCCAACGGGACGAAACGGGAGCTCGGGTTTCATCCGCTTCAGCAGCAGGCTACGCCCGCAACCGGAGATCACGATCCAAGCCAACGCGCCCAGCGGCAAAAGCCAGCGCAGCACAGCCAGCACGTGCGGCAGATAGTAGCTCCACACATTGGCAATCTGAACCACGGCCAGCCACGGATTCTGCGTGTCGATCGAGTTCAATCCCGAGTCTTCAAGCGGATGCGCGGCAATGATCGCATTCCACTGCTTCCAGCAGACCAGAAGCAGCGGAATGCCGATGGCCCAGCGCCAGCCAACCTCGATTGTCGTCAGCAACGGCCTGCGGAAAACCCAGCTCATGTAGCCGACCATCGACTGGGTTCCGCGAATCGGCGCGCTTCGGTGTACGACCGTCATTTCACCACCAGGTTCGCCGTCCTTCCAGGCACAACGATCACTTTCACCAGCGTCTTGCTTGCTAGCCGGCTCTTCACCTTCTCGTCGGCCAGCGCCGCTGATTCAATGGTCTTTGCGTCCGCTCCTGCAGCCACGCGCACCACCGCTGCCAGCTTGCCGTTGATCTGTACCGGAATCTCGATCTCGTCTTCCTTCGCCAATGCAGGATCGCTCTTGGGCCACGGCGCGCGCAGAACCGCTTCCTCGCCGCCCAGCTCCTGCCACAACTCCGCCGAGAGAAACGGCGCAAACGGCGCAAGCAGCAGCACCAGCGTGCTCAACAGCTCATACATTGCCGGCGCTGAAACCTCGCCGGCAGCCAGTTGCGCATCGGCGGCCTGGATGTCGTTGACCAGTTCCATGATCGCCGCCACGCAGGTGTTAAAGTGCCAACGCCCCTCAAAGTCCAGCGTGACCTTTGCCGTCGTCTGATGCAGCTTGCGCAGCAGCTTCAGCGAGAGGCCGCTGGGTTGCTCGACCATTTGGCCGCGGCCCTGCTTGGCCAGCGGCGCGTACTTGGTTGCCAGCCGCCATACACGGCCCAGAAAGCGGCTGATGCCGGCCACGCCGTCTTCCTGCCAGTCCAGGTCCCTGTCCGGCGGAGCGGCAAATAACGCGTACATGCGCGTTGCGTCCGCGCCGTAGCGGGCCACCATGTCGTCGGGCGAAACCACGTTGCCCTTCGACTTGGACATCTTCGACCCGTCTTTAATGACCATGCCCTGCGTAAACAACCGCCGCGCCGGCTCGTCGTTCACGATCAAGCCAAGGTCGCGCATCACCCGCGTCCAAAAGCGCGAGTAGATGAGGTGCAAAATCGCGTGCTCCACGCCGCCGATGTACTGGTCGATGGGGAACCAGTATTGCGCCGTCTTGCTGTCAAAGGGCGCAGTGGTGTTCTTCGCGTCCGTGTAGCGGTAGAAGTACCAGCTCGAATCGACGAAGGTGTCCATCGTGTCGGTCTCGCGCCGGGCCGGCCCGCCGCACTTGGGGCAGGTGGTGTTGAGAAATCCTGGAACGCGCGACAACGGCGAGCCGCCCTGCTGCGTGATCTCAACTTGCGCAGGCAGAAGCACTGGCAACTGGTCATCGGGAACAGGCACCAGACCATCCTTATCGCAGTTGACCATGGGAATCGGCGTGCCCCAATACCGCTGTCGGCTCACACCCCAATCCTTCAAGCGATACGTGACCTTTGCCTCGCCAAATTCTCCTTCACGGGCCATTTGCTGTAGCTTCTTCTGGGCCTCTTCACAGGTCAGACCGTCATACTCGCCGGAGTTCACCAGCACGCCATCTTCCGAGAGAAAGGGCAGCTCCGTGCTGGCGCTCTTGTCCGCTGGTTCAATTACGCGCACAATCGGCAGGCCATACTTATTGGCAAACTCGAAGTCCCGCTCGTCATGCGCGGGCACGCTCATGATTGCGCCTGTTCCGTAGTCGGCCAGAATGTAGTTGGCCACCCAGATAGGCACTTTCACCCCGTTATACGGGTTGATGGCGAAGTGTCCGGTCGGAATGCCGTGCTTCTCGATCGCGCCAAGGTCGCCGGCTTCGCGTGCCTTCTTTTGCTGGTCGAGCAGTTCGTCGACCCGGTCCTTCAAGTTGGAATCGGAGGCTGTGAAAGCGGCTACCAGCGCGTGCTGCGGTGCAAGCTGCACGCTGGTCGCGCCAAAGATCGTATCCACGCGCGTGGTAAAGACACGAATGCGCGTGCGTACTGGATCATCATCAAGGAAGAAGTCAACCTCAGTGCCCTCGCTGCGGCCAATCCAGTTGCGCTGCATGGTGCGCACTTTTTCAGGCCAGCCATCGAGTTTGTCCAGGCCTGCGAGCAGTTCGTCGGCGTAGGCAGTAATGCGAAAGAACCACTGCTCCAGATCGCGCTGCTCCACGATGGTGTCTTCGTGCCGCCAGCAGCAGCCGTCGACCACCTGCTCGTTGGCCAGCACCGTGGCGCACTGCGGACACCAGTTCACCTTGCTCTTCTTGCGGTAGACCAGCCCCTTTTCGTGCATCCGAAGAAAGAACCACTGGTTCCATCGGTAGTAGTCGGGCAGGCAGGTGGTCACTTCAGTGGCCCAGTCGTAGCCCAGGCCCAGCCGCTGCATCTGCCGTTTCATGGCGGCAATGTTGGAGAGAGTCCACTCGCGCGGCGGCGTGTTGTTCTTGAGCGCGGCGTTTTCCGCAGGCAGGCCGAAAGCATCCCACCCCATGGGGTGCAGCACGTTGTAGCCCCGCATCCACATGTGCCGGGCTAGCGCATCGCCAATGGAGTAGTTGCGCACATGCCCCATGTGCAACTGCCCGCTCGGATAGGGCAGCATTTCGAGCACGTAGTATTTCGGTTTGCCGCTCGTTGCCGGCTCAGCCGCGTAGAGCTCAGGGTTCGCAGCCCATCGTTTTTGCCATTCCGGCTCGATCGCCGCCGGATCGTAACGCAGTTCTTTTTCTTCTGACATAACTCTCTAAGTGTAAACGGGCGTGAGCGCAGGGCAATCGCATTTGAAATGTCATAGTGGAGATTCGTTCGGACAAAGGGCTTTCAGACCGTCTTTTGGAGGGAGCAGGGGCATTTATGCCCCTGAAAAACTATTGAACAGGAAA
>CAYZVG010000282.1:0-4487 GCA_964481595.1 uncultured Occallatibacter sp.
AGAAGAAGGACCGGAACGTGAATGAGCCCTTGCAGTTCTACAGCGGCAAGGATCCGGCGCTCTACGAGATCGTGGTGAACAGCATCAGCTCGAAGAATTCCATCTCGGGCTACCTGTCATCGCCCAAGAGCGCGCCCGTTCCTCCTACTGGTCAGTAACGGGAACCTGGGGCGTGATCACGAGGTTGGGCTGGTACCGGAAAGCGAACGTATAGTCCAGCTTCTTGCGCGCGTCCCACTGTTGCTGCGTCATATCGCGGAAAGACGAAACAAAAGTCCCCTCAGCCGTCTGTCCGGGGTCAATCTCCGTGTCAAGCGGCGACAGTGCCTTGCCGTGCGGCACCGGCATGTCGGGGTATGCAATAAAAATCCGGTCGTAGTCTGATTTGTTGGCTGCATAGCTTGAGTGGATGCCGTCGGCCAGTGTGGCATTGCTGAGAATGTTGATGAGGAAGAGCGGATGATCGCTCTGGTTGTGAATTCTGACCTGAGTAAAAATCATTTCCTGATCGAAGCTTTGCTGAGGCATCGGCGCTCCGGAGGCATCAGTCGCAGGAGTCACCGTATGTTGCTGGTGCGCCCATACGGCAACAATCTCTCCCTTAGCGATGGGCGGCTTTTGTTCTGCAATCACGTAGATTGCGATGGCGATGCTCACGATAGCCGTCGCGGCCAGTGCGGCCCACACCACGTGGCTGGTGCCCTTGGTTAGCTCTTCGCCGCGTGCGGCATCGTCGGTTTGAGATGAATCCTGCTGCAAGAGACTCATGGGGGACCTCAACTTCGCTGCGCCCCTATCTTATCTCTAACTGCCTTGCGCAGGCCATTGATTCCTGCAGCGGAAGCACGCGGTGGAATCGCTTCGGTCACCGCGCTGAATCCGTTACTTCGGCCGCGCTCGCAGCCCCTCCAGGAAACCCTCGGCATCTCGCGTATTCAGCACATCTTCCGCCGTGAGCCATGCCCGGCGCAATTGAGTGGCGCCGTATCCCATCTTTCCCAGGTTGCGGCTGTCGTGCGAGTCAGACGACATGACGATGCGGCAGCCCATCTCCCTGGCAAGCCGAAGATCGCGGTCGTTCAAGTCAAGCCTCTCGGGCGCGGCGTTGTGTTCCATGGCCACTCCGAGCTCGGCGGCGCGCCGCAGCACGGCCGCCATGTCGAGCGCGATCGGTTCGCGGCGCAAGAGCAGACGGCCCGTGGGATGGCCGAGAATTCGAACAAAAGGGTTCTCAATTGCGCGTAGCACTCGGGCTGTCATTTCTTCGCGGCTCTGCTCAAAGCGCGTGTGCACACTGGCAATTACCACTTCCATCTGCGCCAGAACCTCATCGTCCAGGTCGAGAGCTCCGTCGGCAAGAATGTCGACCTCGATGCCGGCAAACACGCGGATGCGGCCCACCATCGCCTTGTCCACTTCGCGAATTTGCGCAATCTGCTCGAGCGCGCGCTTCTCGTCGAGCCCGTTGGTCATGGCCAGATTCTTCGAGTGGTCGGTGATGGCGATGTACTTGTAGCCGCATTTCTCGGCTGCATCGGCCATCTCGCGGATCGAGTTGCGGCCGTCGCTGGCCGTGGTGTGCATGTGCACATCGCCGCGAATGTCATTGAGCGTGATGATCTTCGGCAGCGCGTGCTGCGCTGCGGCATCAATTTCGCCGAGATTCTCGCGCATCTCCGGCGGCATCCAGTCCATGTTGAGGGCAGCGTAGATCTCTTCTTCGGTGGCGGCCGCCACGGTTGAGCCATTCTCCAGCCGCGCTAACGCCCACTCGCTGAGCGTGTAGCCCATCTTGAGGGCGCGCTGGCGAAGCGTGACATTATGCGCCTTTGAGCCAGTAAAGTATTGCAGCGCGGCGCCATACGAGGCAGAAGGCAGCAGCCGCACGTCTACCTGCAACCCCTGCTGCAGGTTAAAGCTCACCTTGTTCTCGCCCTTGGCGATCATGTTGTGGATTCCGTGGTATGCGGCCACGTATTCCACCGCAGCCGACGTGTGTTCCGGCTCGCAGGCCGGTCCCGTCGCCAGCAGGTCCAGGTCGCCTTCGGTTTCGCGTCCCCGGCGTAGCGATCCGGCCGGCGTTACCTTCTCAATTCCTTTGAATTTAAGCAGATAGGCTGCAATCCGCTCGGCCTCTTCGGTGGCTACGTCGATGCGGAACCGGCCCGAGGATCGCCGGTAATCGTCAATCCCTTTGCGCAGTTTTTCAATCTGCTTATCGCCCATGCGCGGCAGACCAGCCAACCGCCCCGCTTGAATGGCCTCGGCCAATTGCTCGATGCTCCCGATCCTGGCCGCGTCCCAGAGCAGCGCGACTGTCTTTGGCCCCATGCCGGGCAGCTTGAGCAGTTCCAGAACGCCCGCGCCGAATTTCCCGATCAGCTCTTCCCGCTGCGGCAGTGCGCCCGTCGCGGCAATCTCCTGCAGCTTGGCGGCCATGCTCTTGCCGATGCCGTCGATCTCGAGGAGGCGCTTGGTGTCGGCGGCGGTCTCGACCAGATCGACCGTAGTCTGCTCGGCAGCTTCAGCGGCGCGGCGGTAGCTGCGAATGCGAAAGCTGTCGGCGCCGTCGATCTCCATGAGGTCGGCGGTCTCCGCCAACAGGCGGGCCATGGTTTTGTTGTCCATTGGGGGCTCTCCGAAGGCAGTATCGTCCATCGGCGGGAGCGAAGGCCAATCGCCGTCGCCGCGGCTCGTGTTTCGTGGCTCGCGATTGGAAATTCGCGGCGTGGCAGGCTTGACCACAAACCATGGCACACGACTTACGAACCACAATTCACGATTATCGCGATCCAGGCGGATCTGGGGATTTTGTGTGATTCGGAATGCGTGTGCAGGCGCACTTCAACTTCCCCGCCGGGGGGCGGTCTTACTGCAACACAGCGCCCTCGGTGCGCTCAGGCGGCGTTGTGGGCGCTATTCTCCCGAAAACGAACTACGGCATCCGCTTGCGGGCCCTTCTGGCCTTCGACTATATCGAACTCGACCTCATCGCCTTCTTTGAGCGTTTTGTACCCGTCCAGTTGAATCGCTGAGTAGTGAACGAATACATCCGGCCCGTCTTCGCGTCCGATGAATCCGTAGCCCTTGGCGTTGTTGAACCACTTGACCTTCCCTTTGTACTGAGCCACAGGTTCCTGCCTTCCTTTTCCTTCTCTTGCGGGAGTACGGTGAGACCTGGAGGGGATCTCCCACCGATACCTGATAAGACGCCGGAACAGGTTGAAAGGTTGATTAAGATGCGGGCTAAAACAAAAAAGTGTCAACTTTGGCTGAATTTTTCGGTGGAAAAAGACCGCACACCGCTTCGCCAAGAGGCGGATTGTTCTGGTGTAAAACAAATGTTCGGCCGACGCTACTTCTTTCGCCGGTCGCCGTTCATCCGCGCATACAGCAGCACACTGGTCAATGTCTTGCCGTCCAGAATGGCGCCTTTCTCAATCATCTTCAGCACCTCTGACAGCTTCACCAGCCGCAGCTCTATCACTTCATCTTCTTCAGGGTGGGCATCGCCTGGCTGAAGCCCCTGCGCAAGAAAGACCTTCATCGATTCGCCAAGGAAGCCGGGGCTCGCGTAGTACTCAACCAGCGGCTTCCATTTTTTTGCGCGGTAGCCGGTCTCTTCTTCCAATTCGCGCTTGGCTCCGTCAAGCGGCGCCTCGCCGGCTTCCAGCTTTCCTGCGGGCAGCTCCCACAGATACTGGTTGGCGGCGTGCCGGTACTGGCGCTCCATCACGATCCACGGATTCTTTTTGCTCTTCGAGTCGTCCAGCGCCAGGATTACCACGCTACCGTTGTGACGGATGACGTCGCGCTCGTTGTGCTTTCCGTCCGGCTCGATGATCTTGTCGTGGAGCACGCGAAACAGCGGCCCCTCATACGCGACGACAGAGCTCAGGATCGTGGCGCGTTCAACCACGCCGCTTGCCTTTTTCCCTTTTGCGGCCTTCTTTGACTTCTTGCCGGGCATCTGCGCATCTCCAGAATGAAAGCATTTAACAATCTCAATTCATGTCGAGTATACGCACTGCGGCGGTCACGTTCTGCATCGATTAGGCCCGCCATGGCATCCTTTAAAGGGCTAAATCTCATTTTGGTGCCGGCATTCAAATTTTCCCGAGGCAGATAAGCCGCAGGTGAACGACCTCTTGACCGCAGACTGTTATCCCATATCGATCGCGCCGGGGATGAACCGGCTTTTCCTGGATTATTGCGTTAACAGCTCCGCGGCAAGGGCGTTTTACTCCACGACGCCATCGAACGACAATGGCCAGTCGCGTCCGCCGCTTCCTGCCCACTGGCAGGAACTGGTGCGGATGCTCGCCCAGCAAAATCCATCGCCCTCCGCCGCGCCTTCGCTTGACGCGCTTGCCCGGGGCGCGGGGGCTGTTCTCACAGGCCAGCAAGTCGGACTCTTCGGCGGACCGCTGTACACGCCCTTCAAAGCGGCAACGGCCGTGGCCCGAGCCCGCCAGTCAACCGCGGCA
>CAYZVG010000283.1:0-4478 GCA_964481595.1 uncultured Occallatibacter sp.
CGCTGCCCGTAGGAAAACGACAGCGCGTACGGCTCAAATCCCTCGGCACGCGCAATCGCCAGCACCGTGGCTGAGTCCAGCCCGCCGCTCAGCAGCACTACCGCTCTTTTCTGTTGCGTTTGCTCACTCATGTTTCAGAACCGAATTCCCTCTCGCCGCGGCGATCGTGCGCCGGCTTGCTGACTACTTCAGATCCCCACCTTTGCCAATATCCATCGACGGCGAAATCGGATTGTCCTCGTCGATGTAGTCTGCGATGCACCTGTCGAGCACGCCCTTGGCGGCAAGAATAAACTCGACTGCATCGCGCCCCGCGCCGTGACCGCCGCGATTCGGCGTCACGTAGTGCGCCTCGGCCTTTACCTGCTCGCGCGCATCGCCCACGGCAATCGCCAAGCCGCAGTTGCGCATCACCGGCAGGTCGATCACGTCGTCGCCCACGTAGCAAATCTCGTCGAGCGCAACGCCCTCTTTCTCCATGATCTCGCGGATGGGCTTCATCTTGAAGGCCTGGCCCTGGTATACGAATTCCAACTTCAAGTCGCGGGCGCGCAGGGCCACAGTCTCGCTGATGCGCTTGGTGATAATGCCGCACTTCAACCCGCCAAGCCGCGCCAGAGAGATGGCTGTGCCGTCGTGCGCGTTGTAGCCCTTGGCCTCAACAGGCTGCGTTACCGGCTTGCCATCCACGACAACAGGAACCGGAATCATCCAGATGCTGCCATCGGTTAAAACGCCGTCAACGTCGAAGAGAATGATTTTGATTTTGCGGGCGCGGTCTTCCGCGGAGAGCTTTGCGGCAACATTCATAATTCAATTCTACCGATTGCCTCGAATGCAGTGTGCGCGCGCCGGCTGTTCAAGCGAAAATGGAAGCATGGACCCGGCTCCTCCGCCTGCACCGGCGGCACTCGAACCCGAAGATTATTATTTCGATGGGCCAAACCTCGTCTTCACCGCCGCCTACCATCTCAAGCGCGGTTCCTGCTGCGGATCGGGATGCAGGCATTGCCCCTATGGACTGGTCCCCGACGAAAAGCCGGCCAGCCAGAATTCCTGAGGAAAAGCTCATTCAATTTTGTGTAGCAGGCTCACGCCCCAGGGTGCTATAAAACCAACTCTGCTGGCAACGGCATCCCGGCCCGCTTGTATTGGGGCTTTTCCCCCACCGGTGCAGCAAGACCCAAAGAAATAATGGAGGACAATATGGGGCTCATTTTATGGATCGTGTGCGGCCTGATCGCGGGCTGGCTCACCGGCAAAATCATGAAGGGCTCTGGCTACGGGTTCTTCGTTGACATCATCCTCGGCATCGCGGGCGCAGTCCTGGGTGGATTCATCGCGCGCCGTATCGGACTCGATCCGCACGGATTCATCTTAAGCACTCTGGTTGCGGTGGCGGGCGCGATCATTATCGTCTTCCTGTTCCGCCTGATCACCGGAAAACGCTGACCGCGTCACCGTGTGGTGAGTCAGAAGTTCGTCGAAGAGCAACCGCAGATCCTTCGACTCACCACCCCCAAACTGAAAAGCGTTTGGGGCCCCGTTCGCTCAGGATGACAGGGCCTTTGATGAGGCGAATGAATGACTCAGGACACTAGAGCCTTCGCCGCGCATTCCTCTCGCGATTGCAAACAGGATGCGCGGCGATTTCAATGCCTGCTAATTTGACCCGCCGCTGGTTGTGCTGGCTGGAGCGGCTGCAGTTGGCTGAACTGGGGCTGGCTGCCCAGCGGCCGGCGCGGCGGGCCCAGCTTCACGTACCAAAACCGCAAACCGCGGAAAAGCAAAGCTCCCTCCGGCATCGTCAATCACGTTCAGCTGGCACACATACGTTCCCGGCTTCAGCGTGGCCAGCGGCACATCCATCTCGACGGCGACTGCGTCGCGCCCTTCCACATTGGTGGATTTCGCCTGCACCACCGGCGTCTCATACACCTTGGTTGAGCCTTGGATCAGTTCAAGGCTGGTGAGCAGGTTGATGCCCGGTTTCGCCCCCTTGGCCTGGTCGGCGGCTGCCTTCTCGCGTGCCGGGCTGTACACCTCATAGAGCAGGTACATGTGCTGGTCCTGGCGGAAGACGTGGGCTATGTCTGGCACGTACTGCTGGCCGTTGCGCACCAGCGGGTCCTGCCCCTTATCGAACTGCTTGGCCTGCTTTGCCTCCCAAGGCTGCCGCGCGGCCGCCAGCACAATCGAGCTCATCTTGAGCGGCGATTTCTTCATGTCGGGCAAATTCACATCGGCCACAAACGAGCCCATGCGCCCGGTCTGGTTTTCGCGCACCACAAACTTGATCTGGTACTTGCCCGGAGGCAGGCTGAAGCTGGTGGTGTACTGAATATTCTTTTGCCGCGCATTCAGCGTGTTATCCAAGTTGAGCTTGACGGTCTGGCGCACGCTGCCAACCGGCCGCTTGACCTCGTCGATCACCTCGCCCAGGATGTCGAGGGTTGCCTTGTCCTTGTCGCCGCCCTTCACGAACGGAATCTGCGAACCGGGCACCACGAGCGAAACCGGCATGTCGTAGCGGCCCTCATCCAGCTTGAAAAACATCGTGTCAAGATAGACCGCCATGTCGGTGGCGGGCAGATCGCTGGCCAACTGGTCCTCAAGCTGCTGCTCGCGGTCTTCGTTGCCGGAGTGCTTGAAGTCCGACGGCGCATAATAGCCGGGCCGGTACTCGATCTTGACGCCGGGCCGCTTTACCTTCACGGTCAGCTTGCGATACTTGCCGTCGCGCGCCGGATTGGAGGAGTGGAAGCCGATGGCGTAATACGCAGACGTGTCGTTCTGCACTTGCGCAAACGCGGGCGCAAAGTCGTTCGAGTCGAAGAAAGCCTTTCCGCCGGTATCGGTCGAGAGCGACGCCATTACTTCCTGGCTGGCGAAGTTGGAACTCATGCTGTTTGCGAGCGCGCCGCCGTTAAACCCGCCTGAGCCGCGCTGGCTTCCGGTGGATGCATCGCCCAGAGGCCCTATGGCCTCAAGTCCGCGCGTGTCCACGCTGTAGATGGCCAGGTCGGCGCGCACCGCCGCGTTGATGGCCGCGCGCATCGACGCCTGGTTCTCAATGCCGTCGCGCTGGATGCCGCCGGAGAAATAGAGCAGCGACTTTTTCTCATTGATTTTGGCGAGTGACTGCGCGATGGTGCGCAGGGCAAACAGTTCGCGATCGGTATTCAGATCGTTGTAATCGCTTTCGTCGGCTGTGTAGCTGGTGGTGTCTTCCGCCTGGTTTGAAGTCGAAGTTGCACCCGCCGCGAATCCCTGCCCCTCGGTTCCGTTGTACACGGCCACTTCTTTGATCAGGGCATTCTTATCGGCGGTAAAATCCTGGTCCACTTTCAGCGTGTTGCCCAGCGAAACCAGGGCGACTAGGTCCGCGGCCTGTATCTTCTTGCGCAGAAATTCCTTGGCCGCATCCACGGCGCGGTCCAGATCCTCGGGCTGCATCGAAGTCAGGTCAAAGAACATCACGATCAGGCGATGATTGCGCAACTGCTCGGGCTTGGCCACGACAACGGCCGTTGGACCCTTTGCGTTCACGCCAGCCGCCAGTCCGCTCACCGTGGCCTCGTTCAACGGCGTAGCCATGTCCACGCTTTCAAAGTCGAAGGTGTCGATCTGCTGCTGCTTGCCGTTCTCTGAGATGGTGAAGTCGTCGCGTGTTAGGCCCCGCACCAGCTCGCCGGTCTTGGCATCGCGGACAACCACGTTGGTCAACACCAGGTCGCTGTTCACCTTGAGCGTGAAGCCGCCCTGCGGTGTATTGCTCACCTGCCCGGCCTGCTGTTGCGCAAATGCCGGTGCCGCGCCTGGAAACCCAAGCGCTACCGCCGCCACCACCGCTGAAACCCGCTGTACCCAACCCGTCATAGAATTCCCTTCCCTAGCCGGCTTAATCCTCAACCTGCCCGCTTGAACAAACGACCGCCGTGAGCTGAAGGCCGATCGTCAGAATCTGAATTGCGACATGAACTGGAAGTTCCGCATCTGTCCCGTAGAACTCACCTGGCCGAAGGTCGGCGATCCATAGGTAGTGTTCACGCCCGAATACTGCACTGTGTTGAACACGTTGCCGATGGTGGCGCGAAACTCCAGGCTGCGCGTATCGCCCATGCTCACAGACTTAGAAAGAGCCATGTTGTTGGTTACGGTTCCGGGGCCCTCGATCGAGTTGCGCGGAGCGTTGCCAAAGCTGTTGCAATAGGTCGTGCTTCCAACCGTTGTCGGGGCATTCGGCGCGGTATAGGCTCCCGTATTGAACCATTGCTTCGCCGTGCCGCCGCCCGCGGTGATCGACTGGCCTGGAACCAGGTTTGGCCTGTACGCGCTTGAGTTGCCGCACTCCACGCTTTCCGCGCTCAATGTGTAGCCTGGCGAAATCCAGCTTCCCGAGGCAAAGTTAAACGATCCGGATACCGAGAAATCCTCAAGGATGTGCGCCGGCAGGCCGGTGGTTATCCAGTACTTAT
>CAYZVG010000284.1:0-4478 GCA_964481595.1 uncultured Occallatibacter sp.
GCCCACGCCAGGCTCAGCCCGTCGAAGGTCGCCGTGCCGCGCCCCATCTCGTCCAACAGAATCAGGCTGCGCCTGGTCGCCGTGTTCAAGATCGTCGCCGTCTCCGTCATCTCCACCATGAACGTCGACCGCCCGCGCGCAACGTTGTCGCTCGCGCCAATGCGTGTATAAATTCGATCGGCCAAGCCAAACCGGAAGCTATCGGCGGGAACAAAGCTGCCCATCTGCGCCATCAACACCAGCATCGCCGCCTGCCGCAGATAGGTGCTCTTGCCGCCCATGTTCGGTCCGGTAATCAGCAGCAGGCTCGGGCCGTCTTCCGTCGCGCTCAAGTAAAGATCGTTGGCAATGAACCGCCCCTCGCGCGTCTCTTCCATCCACTGCTCAATCACTGGATGTCGCGCACCAATTGCCTCCAGCACCGGCTCTTCGGCGATCTTCGGCCGCGTGTATCTCCGTCCCGCTGCCAGATGCGCAAAGTTCGCCAACAAGTCAGCCTCAGCCGCCAGTGCCGACGAGCGCTTGATCCGCCCCGCCGTTTCCAGCACCGCTGCGCGCAGCTCCACAAACGCGCGCTTCTCAATTTCAATTGACCGGTCATGCGCGGTAAGAATCTTCCGCTCAAGTTCTTTCAGGTCCGGCGTCGTAAACCGCTCCGCGTTCACCAGCGTCTGCTTGCGCTCATAGTCCGCGGGAGCCAGGGCCTGGTTGGCCTTCGTAATCTCGATGTAGTAGCCAAACACCGAGTTGTAGCGCACCTTCAGCGAACCAATTCCGGTCCGCTGCCGCTCGCGCTCCTCGATAGCCGCCACCGCCTGCCGTCCAGTCCTCGCAATCGTGCGCAACTCGTCCAGTTCCGCATCCACGCCCTCGGCAATCGCTCCGCCGTCCACTAACGTGAGCGGTGGCTCTTCCACCAGCGTCGTTTCAATCCGCGCTGTTACGTCTTCCAGCGTGTCCAGCCGCGCCGCAATCTCCATCCAGCGTGCCGCACTCATCGCGCCTAGCGCAGTCTTCAATCCCGGCAGCCTGCGCAGGCTAGCCGCCAGCGCCCGCACATCGCGCGGCCCAGCCGAGTCCAGACTCAATCGCGCCAGCAATCGCTCCAGGTCCTGCATCCCCGCAAACGACCGCCGAATCTCCTCACGCTTCAGCAGATCCCCCTGCGCCTCGGCCACCGCCTCGTAGCGCGCCTCCAACCCCAGCGCATCCATCAGCGGCCGCAGAATCGTCGTTCGCAAGAGCCGCTTTCCCATCGGCGTCTGGCACTCGTCCAGCGTGTGGAACAGCGTGGCCCGCGCATCCTGCCCAGCAAACAGCGGTTCCACAAGCTCAAGATTCCGCACCGTCACCGGGTCCAGTTCGAGCGCGGACGAGTGCTCCTCGAACCGCAACGAATCGATGTGCAGCGCCTCGTTCTTCTGCGTCGTCTTTACATAGTGCAGCACCACGCCGGCCGCAATCGCCGCCGCTTCATGGCCCACCAGCCCGTACCCCTCCAGCGAGCGCACGCCCAACTGCCGCTCCACCAGCGGAACTGCAAACTCGCGCGTCCATACCCAATCCTCCACGCGTGTCCGCGCCGGAATCCGATCGAGCGTTTGCGGAATCTCACCGCTTGCCGCAGCCAGCACCTCGCTCGCGCCCGCCATCAAAATCGCCTCGGCCGCAAGCTCGCGCGCGTGCGCTCCATTGAACTCCGCGGTCCTGAACTCGCCCGTAGAAACATCCAAGAGCGCCACGCCGCACGCCTGCCCCGCGCCCGGCTCATACAGCGCCGCAAGATAGTTGTTCTGCTCTTGCCCCAGCCCGTTGTCCAGCGCCGTCCCCGGCGACAGAACCCGCGTCACCTCGCGCCGCACAATCTTCTTGGTAAGTTTCGGGTCTTCCATCTGGTCGCAGATGGCAATACGGTAGCCCTTGCGCAAGAGCCGCGTCAGGTACTGCTCCACCGCGTGGTAGGGAACTCCGCACATCGGCTGCGAACGCTCCCTGTCGCGCGCCGTCAGCGTCAGTTGCAGCTCCCGGCTCACCACCACCGCGTCGTCGTAAAACAGTTCGTAAAAATCGCCCATCCTGAAAAACAGCAGGGCATCGGGATTCTCACGCTTGGCCGCCGTCCACTGGCGCATAAACGGCGTCAGCTCTGCATCGGCTTTGCCGGCGGCCTTGCCCCCGGCCTTGCTCTGCGGCGTCTGCGCTGCGGGCGTCGCATCCAAAGCGGGTGGTTCGGTGGCATCCAAAGCAGTCTGTTCTATAGCGATCTGTTCAGGTTCCTTGCGGATCATGCTGCATTCCAGATTAAACCGGCCATGCGCCTCAGCAATCTCCCCTTGCCAACCACCCGCAGGCAACTGATTACCCCCGCCCGCTTAACACCGCCACCAGGCCCAAAGCATTACCATTAGGTGAGCAAACGCCGCACGCCGCGGTCGGCGGCAGCCAACCCGGATTTCGTACTGTTACGTGATCTAAATCACAGTAGCCCGCCCGTAAACCCTTTAAGGTGAAGATCGAGATGTACCTCCTCTGGCTTCGAGTAGCGACCATTCTTTACGCGGCTGCCGGCATTACCATCTTTCCGGCCGTGCTCTACGGCATAATCCGCTGGAGAAAGACCTGCGTCCATCTCGGAGGCCTGGCCTTCTTTTTCCACTTCGTCTCGGTCGTTGAGATGATGGTGCAGGCCCATCGCTGGATGCCCGTCAGCGTCCGCGAAATCGAGTCGCTCCTGGGTTTAGCCGTCGCCGCACTGTTCTTCCTCGTCTGGTGGCTTTACGACGCCATCTCGCTCGGCATCTTCGCTCTGCCCGCCACCTTTTTCCTGGTCTTCATTCCCGCTCTCGGGCCAGACCGATACACATTCCCGTCAGAAGGCGTGCGCGTCAGTTGGCTGGTTGCTCACATCGTCGCATTGCTGGTGGCCTACGCCGCGCTCTGCTTCAGCCTGCTCGCCTCCATCATGTATCTCGTCCAGGAAAAGCGCATCAAGAGCAAGCGCCATCTCGGCATGAAGCAGGGCCAGGACTCCTGGTGGGCGCCGCTCGACTGGCTGCCGCCGCTCGACACGCTCGAACGCATCGCCATGGCCACTCTTGAGTTCGGTTTCCCCTGCATGACCGTCGGGCTGGTCATCGGCTCGGTCCTTGCGCAGGAGTCGCCGCTCGGCGCTGCCTATTTCCTCGATCCCAAAGTGATTGCCTCATTCATTAGTTGGGCAGTCTATGTGCTGTTGCTCCTCATCCGCCGCGGCGCAGGCCTGCGTGGCCGCAAAGCCGCCTATGTCTCCGGTGGAGTGCTTGTCGTCATGATGTTGGTGTGGGCAGCGAATCTCTACAGCCACGTGCACAGGTTCGGTCCGCAATGACACTCGCTCTCATCGGCGTCAATCACAAGACCGCGCCCATTGAGCTGCGCGAGCGCATCGCTATCTCGCGCGATGAGCTGCCCGACACCACACGCGCCCTGGCCGAGACGCCCGGCGTCGAAGAGTGCATGATCGTCTCTACCTGCAACCGCGTCGAACTACTGGCCGCGGTCGACTCGCCAGAGACCGATCTCGCCGCATTTCTCCATCGCCGTTTCGGCATCGATCCCGCTCTGCTCGCTCCACATATTTATGAATATCGCGATCAGGAAGCGGTGGGGCATCTGTTCCGCATGGCCGCCAGCCTTGACTCCATGGTTGTCGGCGAGCCGCAGATTCTCGGCCAGGTAAAGGAAGCCTTTGCCGTGGCCAAAGCCGCAGGCACCGTCTCCGGGCAGCTCGATCATCTACTGCAAAGTGCCTTTGCCGCCGCCAAAAAAGCGCGCACTGAAACCGGCATCGGTTCCAACTCCGTCTCCATCGCCTCGGTCGCCGTCGATATGGCGCGCAAAATCTTCGGCTCATTGCAGGGCCGCACGGTCTTCCTTGTCGGCGCAGGCAAAATGAGCGAACTGGCCGCGCGCCATCTCATGCAGCAGGGAGCAGGCGCAATCCTCGTCACCAATCGCACCTACGAGCGCGCACGCCGCATGGCAGAGGAGATTCGAGGCTCCGTCATTCCCCAGGTCGTGCCCTTCGAGCAGGTCTATGAGGCCGCCGGCAACGCCGACATCGTCATCAGCTCCACCGGAGCGCCGCACCACATCTTCCGTCCCGAGCACGGCGAGGCCTTCCTGCGCCGCCGACGCAATCGGCCTATGTTCTTTATCGATATTGCCGTGCCACGCGATGTAGATCCGGCGATGAACAACCTCGACGGCATCTTCGTCTACGACATTGACGATTTGCAGGAGGTGACCGCGGCTCACATGGAGGAGCGCAATCGCGAAGCCACTGACGCCGAATCGCTCATCGCCTCTGAGGTCGAGCGCTTCCATATCCGCCAGCGTACCGTAAACGTTGCGCCGGCCATTGTTGCGCTGCAGCGCAAGGCAGAGGAGATCCGCCAGACCGAGTTGCAGCGCATCCACTCGCGCCTGGCCACGCTCAC
>CAYZVG010000285.1:0-4455 GCA_964481595.1 uncultured Occallatibacter sp.
CATTGCAACTTTCGCCAGGCGAATCTTTGCGCGCCGCAACTGCCTTTTAACCGCATGAGCGACCGGTTCGACGCAATTTTCTTGCGCAACGTGATGCTCTACTTTTCGCAGGATACGCGCAAGACGCTGCTGGCCGGCATTCATCGGCTGCTGCCTGCGGATGGTGTGCTGTTTCTCGGATCGAGCGAGCAGCCCGCCGAACCGTCGCTATGGCAGCCGATCTTGGCGGGTGGAACTTGCTACTTTAGGCCGCGGCTGCCGAGCTAGTGTCCGGTAGCAGAGATCGGGCCTATGCCTTTTGCAGGGCAGGCGTCAATTCCGCAAAAGCCGCTCGACTTCGGCATGAAGGCGGCCGGCGATGGCGGACTCGCTGTCGGTTGCGGAGAGATTGATGGGCTCGCCGACGCGCACTTCGATTTTGCCAGAGTGGAACCAGCCGCGGCCGCTTTGCTTCAATTCGCCCAGACCGCGCATGGCCACGGGGAGCACGCTGACGCCGCTCTGTTTTGCCAGCAGGCCGATGCCGGGCTGGAAGCGCGCCAGCGCGCCTGCGGCCGAGCGCGTGCCTTCGGGAAAGACGAGCACGTTGTAGCCCTTGTCCATGGCGCGGCCGGCGTGCGCAAAGCTGGGCTGAAAGTCGCGTCGGCGTGGCAGCGGAAAGACGTTGAACAGCGCGGTAAGAAGAAAATAAAAGAGCGGGCCGGGCAGGAAGAAGCGCCCCGTGGGATGCTGTGGCTCGGGATTGCGGAAATGGCGATATTCGTAGAGCATCTCGCCCGACATGGCGACCGCAACGCGACGGCGCATGGCGGCGGGAAGCGCGTAGAGAACCAGCGGAACATCGAATGCCGTGATGTGGTTGGCGACGATGAGCATGGGCTCGGCGGTGTTGAGGCTGGCAGGCCTGACGACGCGGGGATTCGCAAGCAACCACACGAGCGGCTGCATGGCCGTCTGAATAAACGCCGCGTGCGCCCATTGGAAGGGAAGCAGCCACGGCCAGCGCGGATAGAGGTGCCGCGACCTCTGCGGCTCGGCGGATGAAGAGGCCAGCGCGGCGCCCGCTTCGGCGATTTCTTCGTTGGCAGGTGCAGCGGACGCGCGGGCGGTGCCGTCGGCTGCTTGGCTTGTGCCCGAGAGAGCTTGCGGCGCGTTCTGTTCGCCTGCGATGAGTTGGCGCAACTGGCCCAGCGTTTGTACGCGATCGAGCATGCCGTCCTGGCTGACGATGCCCAGCCGATCCTCAATGGCCGCGGCTAATTGCACGCGTCCCAGGCTGTCGAGACGCAAGTCTTCTGAGAGCAGTAGTTCGTCGCCGACGCCGGGGGGCGCATCGCCGGTGATCTGTGCGATCAACGCGAGCAGCCAATCTTGAGACGCGGCAAAGGAGCCATTGACGTTTGCTCTAGCGGTGTCGTTTTGCGTGGATGCAGCCTGGATTTTATTGAGCCACTGGGCCACAGCTTTGCGCCGCACTTTTCCAGTGGAGGTGCGCGGCAGGTCGGGCTCGGGATAGAGAATCCATCGCCGCACACGCTGAAAATCGGCGAGATGCGTGTTGGCGTTTTCGATTGCCGCGGCTGTGCTGTCTCCCGATCCGCGGCTGGCGATGACGGCGCAAGGCTCGGGCCCATCGGCGGTTTCAACGGGCACAACCGCGCAGGCGGCAACGCCGGGTTGTTCCTCGATTCTGGCTTCAAGATCTTCAGGATGCACGTTGAGGCCGGAAGCGGTGACGATGGTCTCGCTCTTGCGGCCGAGGAATCGCAGCTCTCCGGAGGGCTCCATTGTGGCCAGATCGCCGGTGGGCAGCCAATCGCCGTCGCGGCGGCGCAGCGCGCCGCTGGACCAGGTTGCGGAAGAGATGGACGCGCCGCGCACCAGCACTTCACCATCGGGACCAAGCTTGACTTCGCGTCCGGCGAGCGGTTTACCGATGGAACCCTTGGCCACGTGGAAGGGATGATTGAGAGTGATGAGCGCCGTCGTCTCCGTCATGCCGTACCCCTGCACAAGAACGAATCCCAGCGCGTTCCAGAATTGTTCGAGAGGTGCGGAGAGCGCGCCTCCGCCGGAGATTAAGGCCCAGAACTTGAGTCCAAAGGCGCGATGAATCTTGCGGAATCGCCACCATCGTTTTGCCGGTCCGATTTTTCCAGCCGAGTGCGCCACCAGATCCGCGAGTTCCGGATAGGCGATCTCGAGATGCGATTTCAAGAGGGCATGGACTCTGGGCACTGCGGCCAGCACGGAGATGCGCTCACGGCGAATGGTTTCAATCAAGCGCGGTGCGGCGAGGCGTTCTTCAAAGTGCAGTTCGGCGGTAAAGATGGGAGGCACCCAGAGACCCATGGTTTGGCCAAAGACATGGCTCAACGGCAGAGTGTGCAAAATGCGCAAAGGATGGGCCAGTATCCGCTCCCAGCGCATGTAAGGGCGCGCGCCGTCTTCAATGGGTCCGATACTTGCGAGCACGTTGCCGTGGGTGAGCACGATTCCTTTGGGGTCATCGGTTGTGCCCGAGGTGAACAGGATTTCAAGCGGCGTGGACGCGGAGAGATCGGCGATGGGGCCCGCCTCTTCGGCAGGCAGTTCGGTTAACCAGTCCTCAAATGCAAGGTGCTCGAACGCCGACGGCAATTGGCTGAGGAGCGCGGCATCGCCGACGGCTAGCTTTGGCGTTACGTCGGCGGCCACGCGTTCTGCAAATTCGGAGGTTCCGTGCGCATCGAGCGGAACGGCGAGCACGCCGCGCAACATGCATCCGTAAAAGGCCGCGATCCACTCAGCACTGTTCTCTGCCCATAGCAGCACGCGGTCGCCAGAGACGATTCCGCGCTGAGCCAGCAGTGCCGCGAAGCGGCCGGCGAGCCGCGCCAGCTCACCATAGGTTGTAACGCGGCGGCGGTTGCCCAGGTAACGCACCACGGCGATTGCGTTGGGGTGAGCGCGAAAATCGTCAAGCAATGTTACAAGGTGATTCCGCATCTCAACTCCGGCAACTGTAAGCCAAGCAATGTGTTCGCATCATCGGTATGCAAACGGGCAACGAACTGAATTTGAGCCACGAATGTATGTGCTTTTACTAGTATTAGACTTACGCCGCGAGCGGAAGATTCACCGAAGATTTGAGCGCGCCCATTGCTCGATTGCGCACTGCGAGCAAAGCGGCTGCGCTAGGTTGGATTATCCAGGTTGCTGATTGGTTTGAGGTTACAGACGCGTGATTCTTCGCTTTGTTTTCGCCGCGCAATCGCGTTAATCTCAAGAGCAGCACGATGACCCCGCAAACCCCCAAGCCGGAGACGAAAACCGACCCTTTTGCCTGCTTTCATCCAGTAACGGCAGCGTGGTTCAAGGCTGTCTTCGATGCGCCTACAGCGCCGCAGCGATTGGGTTGGCCGGCGATTGCGCGCGGCGAGAGCGCGCTGATTCTTGCTCCCACAGGGACGGGAAAGACGCTGGCAGCGTTTCTGTGGTGCCTTGACCGTTTGATGCTGCACACGGATGAACCGCGAAAGGGCTGCCGCATTGTTTACGTTTCTCCGCTGAAGGCTCTTGCGGTGGACGTGGAGCGGAATCTGCGCTCGCCGCTGGCCGGCATGGCCAACATGGCGCGGCGCATGGGCGTCGCGTTCCACGAGCCGCAGATCAGTGTGCGCACCGGAGACACGCCGCAGAGAGAGCGTGCGCGGTTTGCGCGGCATCCCGCAGAGATTCTGATCACGACGCCGGAGTCGCTTTATTTACTGCTGACCTCGCAAGCGGCGGAGGCGCTACGCACGGTAGAGACGGTGATCGTAGACGAAATTCATGCGCTGGTTCCCACCAAGCGCGGCGCGCATCTCGCCTTGTCACTGGAACGGCTTGAGGCTGTGGCGGGGCGGCGCATCCAGCGCATCGGACTCTCAGCTACGCAGCGGCCGCTGGAAGAAGTGGCGCGGTTTTTGGGCGGAGTGGAGAAGCCGGTATCAGAAGCGGCGAAGGATAGAACGGTCGATGAAGGTTTGCCGGAACAGTCTGCGAGTGAAGGCACGTCGTCAGATGTGTTGCAGAACGATCCGTGTTTTCCGATCCAGGATGCGTGCCGCTATCGAGCCATGACGGTGATTGACGCGAGCGGGGCCAAACAACTCAAGCTGCGCATCGAGGTTCCTGTAGAGGACATGACGCGGTTGGGTGAGATGGAGGAGATTCCTTCAGGGCCGGCGTCGCAGATGCCACGGCGCGTGTCGATCTGGAATGCGATTCATCCTCGGCTGCTGGAGATTATCCGCGAGCGTAACTCGACAATTCTATTTGTGAACAGCCGGCAGGTGGCGGAGCGACTGGCCGGCGCGCTGAACGAACTGGCCGGCGAGCCGATTGCGCGCGCGCATCACGGATCGCTGGCGGCGGCGCAGCGCACGGTGATCGAGGAGCAGCTCAAGGCGGGACAGATTCGCGCGCTGTGCG
>CAYZVG010000286.1:0-4447 GCA_964481595.1 uncultured Occallatibacter sp.
CGCTCACCACCCCCAAACTGAAAAACGTTTGGGGCCCCGTGCGCTCAGAATGACAGCGGCAGTAACGGTAAGGATTTTAAGGACGAGTGCCCGAGGAGCTGATAGCTGACGGCTGAAAGCTGAAAGCTCTTAGCTAGGAGCTAGCAGCTAGTGGCTAGAAGCTTTCTTCCGCACCGCGTCGATCACCACACCCGGCGTCAGCACCTCGGGCAGCAAGCGCGGGCTGCTTTCGCCCGGCACGTACAGCGCGTAAGCGGGCACGCCGCTGCGGTCGAGCGTGGTCAGCGCCTGCGTAATGGCTTCGTCGTGGCGGGTCCAGTCGGCCTTCAACAGCGCGACGTTTGCATTCTTGAAGGCGGCCTGCACGCTGGGCTGCGATAGCGCGACGCGCTCGTTTACCTGGCAGCTCAGGCACCAGCCCGCCGTAAAGTCCACAAACACCGGCCGCCCCTGCGCCTGATAGCGCGCAACCGCATCGGCAGACCACGGCTCCCACGTGCCGCTCGTTGCAGTAGACGACGCAGTCGCAGTTGCAGGAGCTGTCACCATGTTCTTCGCGGCATAGGCATCCAGGCCGATCGCCGCCAGCACAATCGCCGCAGCAACAATCGTTGCCCAGCGCTTCGCAGGCCAGCGGCCAAGGAACCAGCCCGCAATCGCCAGCAGCAACAAGCTTGCCAGAAGCATTGCCAGCAACTCTGCACCATACGCACCCGCCAGCACCCACGCCAGCCAGATGACCGTGATAAAGATCGGCACTGAGATGACCTGGCGCAGAATCTCCATCCACGCGCCCGGCCTGGGCAGCAGGCGCGTCCACGCCGGTTGCAGCGTAAGCGCAACGTAGGGCACGGCCAGCCCCAGCGCCAGCGCCGTAAACACGGCAAAGGTAACCGCGGCCGGCTGCGCCAGCGCATAGCCCAGAGCCGCGCCCATAAACGGCGCTGTGCAGGGCGTGGCCACCACCACCGCCAGCACTCCGGTAAAGAAGCTGCCCGCGTAGCCCTGCTTGGCCGCAAGGCCGCCGCCCGCGCTGGTCAGCGTGAGGCCAATTTCAAACTGACCCGCCAGTGACAACGCAAGAAAGAACAGCAGCCCCGCCATCAGCAACAAAAATACCGGCGATTGAAACTGGAATCCCCAACCCAGCGACGCGCCCGCCGCGCGCAGTGCAAGCAGCGCCGCCACCAGCGCCCAGAACGAAGCCAGAATCCCCGCCGCGTACACAAACCCATGCGCGCGCAGCGTGTGCCGCTCCTCTGCGCCAGAGTTTACGAGCGAAAGCCCTTTCAAGAACAACACCGGAAACACGCACGGCATCAGGTTGAGCAGCAGCCCGCCAAGAAACGCCAGAGCCGCCGCCCGCGCCAGCAAACCCAGCGAACCCGTTGCCGGAATCGCCACCGTGCCCGGCAGCGCCGTCACTTCGTAAGCGCGCCCGCCCGCAAGCTCAAGCACGCCGTTCAGCTTCGCGGGATTCGCCGCCAGGCTCGCGTCCTTCTTCAGCTCGAGCACCACACCCTTTGCGGTCGGCGTAACCTTCTGCGGCGCAGGATACGAAAGCACACCGTCGTCCGCCGGGAAAAACTCCGCATGAGTTTCGCGCTGGCCCGTCTCCACGCCCAGCCGGAACCCATCCTGCGTTGGCTGAAACACCACTTTGCTATTGGCCGGCAGCGGCGTGGGCAGCGTTGCGGCCAGCCGTTTGAACAGCTCCGCATCGGTGGCCGATCCAATCTCCACCGGCGGCTTGCCGCTGGATAACTGCAGAGTGGCCTTCAGCTCCGCCTTGCCGGGAATGCACACCTCGCGGCACACCAGCCAGTCAACATGCGCGTCGATCAAGGCACGGCCGTCCTTCACCGTGGGCGCTACCGCGAACGTGAGCGGAAACAGCACTTCGTTCTCGTAGCCAAAGTCCATCAGCGGGCCTACGGGCAGCCGCTTGGGCGCGGGAAACTGCAATGGCCCCGCGGTCACTCCCGCGGGCAGCGTCCACTGGATGTGCGGAGGCTCGCCCGCGTCACCTGCGTTCTTCCAGTACACGTGCCAGCCCGGCTCCAGCTTGAAGTAGAGCCCTGCGGCATTCGCGCCGCCCGGATAAAGCTGATCCTGTGGAATCGCCAGTTGCACGTGCACATGCGGCCCGTCGGCTGAGCTTGTATCGGCAGCAGCCTGCAGCCCGCCGCAGAAAGCCATCACGATCACGACAATAAGATAGAAACGGCGCATGGAGATTGGGGAAAAACCGGCTCCCTTGTTTGACGCAAATACCGGACTCAGTGTACCGGACCGGGGCTTCCATCGGCTGGCGTGCGCTTTATCGGTTGTGCAGCTCAGGCCGTGCGGCGTGCTCGCGAAAAATGCAGTCGTCCTGCACGCACTTTACCCCGGCAGCCTCGGCGCGCGCCACGGCTTCGTCGTCTGTCACTCCATCCTGCAGCCAAAGATAGCGGATCCCCAGCCGGATGGTGTCGTCCACAATGGCCGGCACGTGCTCGGAGGCGCGGAACACATCCACCAGGTCAATACCCGAGCCATTGGGACCCGCGCCTGCTATCTCTTTCGCCGCCGCCTCGGCCGCATCCAGGTCCGCGTAGCAAGGCATTTCACCAATCGCCTTCAGCGCGGGATTCACCGCCAGCACGCGGTATCCGTTCGCGGCCAGGTAATGCCCAATGCGATTGCTCGCGCGCCAGGTCTTGTCGCTCATCCCCACTACGGCGATGGTCTTCGCCCGGCCAAGCATCTCATCGACTACAGCAGCGTTGGTTGCCATCGTTTCTCCTGTGCTCTGTTTTCCGGCGCAGCCTGCGCGCGGATGCAGTGTGTCGCTTGCTCGTGCTCTCCACTATGGTACAAAACACGTTTGCGCCGCTAAGAGCAGCCCTACGGTTGGTGTATCCCGGCAGGGGCTAAAGCCCCAATCTTTTCTTGCCGCATTGATTGGCCCGGCTAAAGCCGTGCCCTTATTACAAAGCCACGACCGGGATACAGCAACCCAGGTTTTGCTCTAAGAGGCAGTAAGTGCCGCACAACCGGCCCGCGCCCGCCACATGCCGATACGAAAGCAGATTCCGTCTATTTTTCCTCGCAGCCATCAGGCGGGCCATTCGTGTATCGTGAGCCGTGGGACTGGAGTTTTCATTGAATCAAGGAGCGGTGCGCACGGCGATGCCAACCTTTGCGGCAATCGATATCGGATCGAACTCGTGCCGGATGAGAATTGCCAAAGTGGTGGCGCATCGGCTCAAGACCGTCGCCGAAGATCGCGAAGTGACGCGGTTGGGCGCAAGCGTCTTTGAGTCGGGCCTGGTGTCTCCGGAGGCGATGGCGCTCACGCTGCGCGCGCTTAAGCGCTTCCAGCGCGCGGTGCAGGCGCACGGCGTAGACCAGATCCGCGTGGTGGCCACGGCGGCCATGCGCGACGCGCGCAACGCAGCAGCATTCCAGGCATGGGTAAAGGCCGAGACGGGCTGGAACATGGAGATCATCTCCGGCCTTGAAGAGGCGCGGCTCATTCACCTGGGCGTGATGGGTACAGAGCCGGGCGCGAGCGGTAAAGTCCTACTGCTCGACCTGGGCGGCGGCAGTTGCGAGATAACCCTCTCAGAACATAAGCGGATTAAAGAAACAGTCAGCGTGCCGCTGGGCGCGGTGCGGCTCACCGAGGGATTCCTCACCACCGATCCGGCCCCGCGCGACGGTCTTGCGCGCATGCGGCAGTGGATTGCGCGCGAGTTGCGGCGGGCGCATCGCAGAATTCAGCCGGGACGCGTCGGGCTGGTGATTGCCACATCAGGCACGGCTGCGGCGCTCAACGATTCGATTCTGGCCGGGCCCAAGAACGGCAAAGCGCCTAGCGGGCGCGCAAAGAAAGCCGCCGCCAAGAAAGCTGTCAGCCTCTCCGGCGACATTGTTCCCGCCAAGGCAGTGCGCAAAATGGCGCTGCGGCTCGCCAAAATGTCATTGCCCGAGCGTGAGGCTGTGCCGGGCATTGGCCCGCGGCGCGCGGAAATCATCGTTGCCGGCGTGGAGGTGTACGCCGAGCTTCTTGAGAGTTTTGGCCTGGCCGGTTTCCGCTATTCGCCGCTGGGATTGCGTGACGGAATTCTGGCGCAGATGTTGGCCGAGCAGGACGCGCGCGCCACAGCGCATCGCGAGTTCGAGCTGGAGCGCTGGCAGAGTGTGCTCTCAACCGCGCGCAGATATGGCGTGGACCCCAAGCAATCCGAGCCTGTGCGCGCCCACGTGGTGCAGTTGTTCACGGAGCTCAAGCCGATCCACGGTCTGCCGCCGGAGTACGAGAGCTGGCTGGCGGCCGCGGCCATGCTGCGCGACACCGGCAAGTTCATCAATCACCAGGGGCACCACCGGCACACGCAGTACATTATTTCCAGTTCCGAAATCTACGGATATACGCAACTGCACCGCACGGTGGTTTCGG
>CAYZVG010000287.1:0-4438 GCA_964481595.1 uncultured Occallatibacter sp.
ACACCGACATGCTGCTGGGCGCGGTGGCCAAGGTGCTGGGCGACGAGGGAATCGAACTGATGAGCTCGACCAGTTTTCTTGAGCCGCTGCTGGCGGCCGAAGGCGTGCTGACCAGGCGCGCGCCGGACGGGGACGAGCGGAAGAATATAGAGTATGGGCTGGGCGTGGCGCGGGCCGTGGCCGGGTTTGACATTGGGCAGACGGTGGTGGTGGCGGCGCAGGCCTGCGTGGCCGTGGAGGCCATGGAAGGCACGGACGCAGCCATTGAGCGGGCCGGCAAGCTGATGGATTCGCTGGGCGCGGACGCTTCAACCCTTGACCGGCGGCTGACCGTGGTGAAGGTGGCCAAGCCGAACCAGGACATGCGTTTCGACGTGCCGGTGATCGGGCTGAATACGATTGACGCCATGGCGCGGGCCGGCGCCAGTTGCCTTTCAGTCCAGGCAGGGCGTACCCTCTTATTCGATCGCACTTCCCTGCTGGAACGCGCCGACGAGGCGGGGATTGCCATTGTGGCTGCCGAGAGTTAACCGTAAGCAGCAGACAATGGCTGGTTGTCAGTGGACAGCGATTCGCCGGCGGTTCTTCCTCTTCCCTAACGCAAAACGACATCCCAGGAGGTTTGCCGTGAAATTGAGTCTATTTTCCGCTATGGCCGCTGCTGTTTTAATAGCGGCTCAACTAACGTCCGCCCGCGCCGCGGACGATGCGACACCGCCCATGCCCACCGTTGGCGAGAAAGCTCCCCAGTTTACGCTGCCCTCGCAGGACGGCACGCCCGTATCGCTCACCGACTTCAAGGGCAAGTGGGTGGTGGTTTACTTCTACCCCAGAGACATGACGCCGGGCTGCACGATCGAGGCTCACAACTTTCAAAACAGCCTGCCGCAGTTCGAGGCCAAGCACGCGGTGATTCTGGGCGTGAGCGTGGACTCGAAGGAGAGCCACCAGCAGTTCTGCGCCAAAGACAGCCTGACCTTCAAGCTGCTGTCAGACACCGAACACATGGTGGTGAGCGCGTATGGCTCGCTGGGCGGCTTCAACGGCATGGCGATGGCCAACCGCAACACGTTCCTCATCGATCCCAAGGGGAAGGTCTACAAGGTGTGGACGAAGGTGAATCCGGCGACCAGCGCATCGGATGTTCTTTCGGCTTTGCCGTAGGCTGCCGGGTCTGAGGTTCGTCGAAGAACAACCGCAGATTCTTCGCTCACCACCCCCGAACTGAAAAGCGTTCGGGGTCCCGTTCGTTCAGAATGACAGCCACTTCTTGTTTAGGGGATTTTGAGCGAATGACACGAGAGCTCGGGAGTTCGCGTTTTTCGAGCACGAAAAAGCCCGGCTGTTAGCCGGGCTCTTTCGTTGCCTTGAATTGTTGCGTTGCCTTGTTGACTTGATTTGCCAAGTGGACCTGAAGATAGAAGACTACTTCTTTTTGCCCTTTTTGCCTGTTGTCTTCTTTGAGTCCTTCTTTGCCGTTTTCTTCGGCGCTGCCTTCTTGACTGCCTTTTTTACCGCTTTCTTGGCTGTCTTTTTCGCAGGCGCTTTTGTTGCAGCTTTCTTGGCCGCCTTCTTGACTGCCTTCTTGACTGCCTTCTTAGCGGGAGCCTTTTTGGCAGGAGCTTTCTTAGCAGCCTTCTTCGCAGGTGCCTTTTTAGCGGCTTTCTTAGCGGGCGCCTTCTTGGCGGCTTTCTTAGCAGGAGCCTTCTTGGCGGGTTTCTTTTCAACGGGTACTACAGGAATTTCGTCGACCACGATTACCTCTTCCTCTACGGAGACTTCATCGTCATCCGAAGATGTTAGTATACCAGCGGTCTCAAGTTCTTCTTCTTCTTCATCGTCGTAGTCTTCAACCTGATCGGGGTCCAGTTCATCCGGCTCTCCATTCGGATCGTCGTCGCTCATCGCAAACATCTTGAATCTGTCTTCCATCCGATTGCCTCCAGCGGCTCGCCGCTGCCCTTGATTTGGGATTCACTTCTCGCATGAAACAGTAGTGATTCAATTGCGGAAGTCACGTTAGCATTAGCTTGCACGCAAACCTATCCAAAATACAAGCACTGAATGCGGACGAAAGCCCGCTGGCTCACTTTTGTTTGTGGGAGCTTCGCCGGGACTTGCTTTTGTGCGTACTGCCGCTGCTCGCCGCTGCGCTGCCTTTGGCTGCTTTGCTGCCCTTTGTCGCTGCGCTGCCCCTGGCAGTGGCGGACCTTTTCGCGGAGGAGGAGCCTTTGGTAGCGGGTTGCTTAATGGCCGAGGAGCCTTTCCTGGATCTGGAGGGTTCAGGAGCGGCGGTGTGCTTCGTGTCGTCTTCGTTGGATGCGGCCAGGGCCTTGTGCCGATGGCTGCGTGCGGAGCGCCCGGTGGCGGCAGGCTCGGCGATGTGCAGGCGGCTGCCGGCGGCGACCTTGACGCCGGTGAGATGGTTCCAAGTGCGCAACTGCTCGAGAGAGACGCCGAAGCGGTCGGCAATGGTGACCAGCGTATCGCCCCTGCGCGCGGTGTAGAGCCGTGCCAGAGACGTGGGAGCTGCCAAGGGCGCAGCCGGCACAGCGAGGGCCTGGACGCTATCGAGGCTGTCGCCGGGATGCAGTTGATTGGCCTCGGCCAGTGCTTCAGGCTGCACCTGGTACTCGTGGGCCACCGAGGCGAGCGTGTCGCCGGCGACGACGGCATGGTAGCGCCAGGCGTTGCGCTTGCCCTCGGGGATGAGGGCGACGCGCTGCGTAAACAGGGCGCCGGTGCCGGCCGGCAGATGCAGGTCGTAGGGATCGTCGGGCGGGGTGACCATCCTCAGCAGGCTGGGATTGAGCGCCTCAATCTCATCGACCGGCGCGCCGACAAGATCGGAGACCAGCTTGAGGTTTACCGATGAGTTGACCGTGATGGTATCGGTAAGCACGGGAGGATCGAGCGTGATGTCGTCAAAGCCGTACTGCGTGGGATTGTTGGCGATGATAATGGCGGCCAGAATCTCAGGCACATAGTTGCGGGTTTCGACGGGCAGCTCGTTGCGCTTATAAAGCTCCCAGAAATCGGCGTAACCTGTCTTCTGCACGGCGCGCTGCACGTTGCCTGAACCCCAGTCATAGGCGGCCATCGACAGGTACCAGTCGCCGAGCTGATCGTAGATGAACTTCATGTAGCGGGCGTAGGCGCGTGTGGATTTTTCAGGATCGAAGCGCTCGTCGACGTAAGAGTTGCGGACCAGGCCGTAGTTGCCGCTGGGCATGAACTGCCACATGCCGCCGGCCCTGCCACCGGATCTGGTTCTGGGGCCGATGGCGCGGGGATTAAAGCCCGACTCAGCAACGGCAAGATAGATGAGATCCTGGGGCACGCCTTCTTCGGCCATGACGCGCTGAATCATGGCGCGGTAGTGGCCGGAACGCTGGAAGGAGTGCAGCAGCGTGTTGTGGCCCCTCTGGGTGTTCGCGAAGAAGTTGATGAAGCCGGCCACGTAGTCGTTCACTACCAGCGGCAAGTCCGACTTGGTGGTGGCCAGGTCGGCTTTGGCTTTGGCAACAATGTTGGGATCGACGTTATTAAACGTGACGTCGGCGGCGACATCGGCGGGCGTGGGCTCTTCAGCGGGGACAAAGCCATTGCCCTTTTTGAGCGCCTCAGCCTCAAGAGCGTTGATCTGGTCCACGATGTGGTCGAACTCCTCTTGCAGTCGTGGATTGGTCCGGATGTCGATGCTGCTGGAGAGCATGAGATCGACGGCGCGATCGAATTCGGCTTTGGCCTCGGGCAGCTTGCCCTTGTTGTAGTCGCTTGCACCGCTGGCGTAGGCCGCCTCTACCTGACGGATGAGAGCGGTGACGCGCTGTTCTGCAGGCGAGGGCAGTGGGGGCGCTTGCGGAGCCGGAGGCGGCGCAGGAGCAGCAACCTCAGGAGCCATAGCGGCGGGGTTCACGTTATTCACCGAGGAGTGTCGATCGGAGGGGGAACAACTCACCAGCAAAAGGAACGCCGGAAGACAGACCGTGATGGGAAGCCAGTTCTGCTTGGCGCGCATGGATTCGAGCAACCGTCCCAGGAATTGTGAAACCGCTAAAGGCACTATGCCGATGATAAGCTATGCCATGGAGGTACGCCGAAGCGGACGAGCAGTTTGCCGTTGAAGCCGCCCTCCGCAAGTGTCAAAACAGCGCGGATTTACCTGCAGAGAACGCATTTCAAGAAACTTCAACAGCCGAACCCGCGATTCGTCGCCGAGACGGCACCGAACCACTCGATCCCCAGCCATTCATGGACGCAAGATTTCTTCGCAACTTCGCAATCATCGCCCACATCGACCACGGAAAGTCGACGCTCAGCGACCGTCTTCTTGAATTTACCGGCTCAGTAACCGGCAGGGAGATGCAGGCGCAGATCCTGGACGACATGGATCTGGAGCGCGAGCGCGGCATCACCATCAAGGCCCACGCCGTGC
>CAYZVG010000288.1:0-4399 GCA_964481595.1 uncultured Occallatibacter sp.
TGGTCAGTCCCAGTTCCAGCCCGACTACATGAACCACTGCTTGGTTGGGCGAGTCCACGTCGTAAAGCTCAATGCCGAAGTCGGCGCAGTTTTTGCGCAGCGTGGCAATCTGCTTGGCCGCAATCTGATCGACGATATTCAAACGGCCCTCAATGGTGGTGGGTACGTTGTGATCGACTGTCGCGACGGTGCGATCGGGACGGCGCACTGTGCGCCCGCCCAGGCGAAGACCTTCAAATGCCTGCGGCGAAGTGACCTCGTGGACCAACTGCAGATCGATATAGAGCAGCGTGGGCTCGCCCTCGGGCGAAACAACCACGTGCTGGTCCCAGACTTTCTCGAAGAGCGTCTTTGGTTCGTTACTCATGAAACTCCTATTTAGCTGCTAGCTACTAGCTTCTAGCTCTGACTTACTGATCGAAACTTTCGCGGCTTCATCTGAAGTCGATTGATGCTTAGCGCCAATGACCATCGCTGGTTCCAGCAAGCCGAGCTAGAAGCTAGCGGCTAGGAGCTAGAAGCTGCACTTTCACCGTCTCCCGCACTTTTGCTCCCATCTCCGTTGTCGAGAGCACGGTGAGGCCTTCTTTGTTGCCGCGCAGCAGGTCGGGTGTGCGGAAGCCCTGCTCGAGCACCTTGCGCACTGCCGCCTCAATCGCCGCGGCTTCCGCTTCAAGCCCGCCAGAGTGCCGCAGAATCAGAGCGGCGGTCATAATTGCGCCGAGCGGATTCGCCAGTCCCTTGCCCGCAATATCGGGTGCCGATCCATGCACCGGCTCGTACAGGTTGACCTTGCCGCCGATGGTGGCCGAGGGCAACATGCCCAGCGATCCGGTAATCACGCCGGATTCGTCGCTCAAAATATCGCCAAAAAGATTCTCGGTGAGTACAACGTCAAAGTCCTTGGGGCGGTTCATCAGATGCATCGCCATCGCGTCAACATACTGATGATCGAGAGCGACATCGGGAAACTCCGCGGCAACTTCAATCACCGTGGCGCGCCACAACTGCGAAACCTCAAGCACGTTGGCCTTATCAACGCTGGTGAGCTTTTTGCGGCGGCCCTGCGCCAGCTTGAATGCGATGCGGGCCACGCGGGCAACTTCGTCGCGCGTATAGCGCATTGTGTTCCAGGCTTCGCCCTTTTCCTTGTTCCACTCGCGAGGCTGGCCAAAATAAAGACCGCCGAGCAATTCGCGAACAAACAGAACGTCAGCGCCGTCGATAATCTCAGGACGCAGCGGGCTGTTGACCGCGAGCTCCTTGAACGCAAAGGCGGGGCGCAGGTTTGCAAAGCCGCCAAGCGCATTACGAATGGCGAGCAGGCCGGCCTCGGGGCGCTTGCTTGGCGCGAGCGAGTTGAACTCGTTGCCACCAACTGCGCCCAGAAGAACCGCGTCGGAGTTGAGCGCGGCTTCAAGCGTATCCGCGGGCAGGGGCGTGCCGTCCTGCACAATGGCAACGCCGCCGATGCGCTTCTCGCTGAACGAAAAATCGTGACCGCCCAGTGCGGCGATCTCTTTCAATAACGCAACGGCTTCATTGGTAACTTCGGGACCGATGCCGTCGCCGGCCGTAACCAGGATCTTCAGTTTCATGCACTCTCGCTTTAGTAGTCAGTAATCGGTTGTCAATAATCGTTAGTCGGCGTTGCCGGGCCTGGTGAAGATGGCCGGCATTCCCTGTATCAATCCAGTTCCGAGACCGGCTCGTTGCGCCGTTCGCGAATTCCGTCGGGCAGCAGGCCAATCAGGTCCTGGTCATAAATATTCTTTTTGCGGTCGGCCAATGCGACAAACCGGTAGTAAACCTGCTGCAGCTCTTCGCGCGAGACGGAGTAGCCCAACTGCTCGAGCCGATGGCGCAGCGCGGCGCGGCCGGAGTGCTTGCCCAGCACCAGATGCGTGCGGGCCACGCCCACCAACTGCGGCGTCATAATCTCATAGCAGAGCGGGTTGGCCAGCATACCGTGCTGGTGAATGCCCGACTCGTGCGCGAAAGCATTTGCGCCCACCACGGCCTTGTTGGGCGAGGGCTTGAAGGTAATCAACTGGCCCAGCACCTCGCTGGTGGGATAAAGCTGATGGAGCTTGATGGAGCTACTCACGCCGTAGCGGTCTGCGCGCACGTAGAGAGCCGCGGCAATCTCTTCAAGCGCGGCGTTGCCGGCCCGTTCGCCGATGCCGTTGATGGTGCACTCCACCTGCCGCGCGCCGGCGTCGATGGCGGCCAGCGAGTTGGCCACGGCCAGGCCCAGATCGTCGTGGCAATGCGAGGAGAGCACGATGCCCTGCGCGTCGATGGCGGGAATGCGCTCGCGCACCTCGCGGAACATCTTCGCGTATTCCTCAGGCGTGGTGTAGCCAACCGTGTCGGGCATGTTGATGGTGGTTGCGCCGGCTTCAACGGCAATCTTCACCATCTCCACCAGATAATCGCGGTCCGCGCGGGTGGCATCCTCGGGCGAAAACTCCACATCGTCGGCCAGCGAGCGCGCCAGCCGCACCGACTCGCCGCACACTTCGAGCGCTTCGGCGCGGCTCATCTTCAGCTTGTATTCCAAATGCAGATCGCTCGCGGCCAAAAACACATGGATGCGGGCGCGGTCGGCAAACTGCAACGCGCGCGCAGCCATCTCGATGTCTTCAGTCTTGGCGCGTGCAAGCGAGGCGATGCGCGGCTTGCGGACGGCCTGGGTGATGGTGGCGATGGCGGCAAAGTCGCCCTCGGAGGCCATGGCAAAGCCAGCCTCTACAACGTCCACGCCAAGTTCCTCCAGGGCATGGGCCATCGTCAGCTTTTCCTGCGTGGTCATGCTGCAGCCCGGCGATTGCTCGCCGTCGCGCAACGTGGTGTCGAAGAATACTACGTGGTCTTGAGTCATGAACTCGCCTGTCAGGGAAGCACTTCTAACTACTTTATTGTCGCGCAAGGGATCATATAAGGCAAAGTTATTATTTTTGGGGTTGGTATAAGAATAGCTTATGATGATTGGGCGGCTGGAAGCAGCCGTTGGAGACAATCGCCTTGGAACTCAGCCAGCTTGAGACCTTTCTTGCCGTTGCCGAGGAGCGCAGCTTTTCGCGCGCGGCGGTGCGGCTGCACCGGACACAGCCAGCCGTGAGCCAGGTGATTCGCAAACTCGAGGAAGCGGTGGGAGAAACGCTCTTTGACCGCGCCGCGCGCGACGGATCGCTGACCGCGGCCGGTGTGCTGCTGCGCGATTACGCCCAGCGGCTGCTGGCGCTGCGGCGCGAAGCCTCAAGCGCGCTGGGCGAGTTGAAGAGCCTGGAGCGCGGCCATCTACAATTGGCGGCCAACGAGTACACCTGCATGTATCTGTTGCCGGCCATCGATGCCTTCCGCCGCGAGTGCCCGCATGTGAACGTGACCGTGCACCGCACGCTCGCCTCACGGGTTCCCGAGGAGTTGAATTTGCGCACCTTCGAGCTGGGCGTCATCTCGTTCAAGCCCGACCCGGCGCAGTTCCGCACCATCGCGGTGTATGCCGATAGCCTGGCGTTCATAGTGAGCCCGCAGCATCCGCTGGCTTCGGTAGAGCGGGTTTCAATCAACGACCTGGGCAGCGAGCTGTTCGTCGCGCACAATGTGGCTTCGCCGCTGCGCCGCCGCGTGATTGAGGCCTTTCAGCGCTACCGCACCCCGCTGAACATGGGTGTCGAGCTACCTACCATTGAGGCCATCAAGCGATTTGTTGCGCTGGGCAATGGCGTGGCCCTGGTTCCGCATCTTACCGTGGCGCACGAGCTTGAGACCGGCGACCTGGTCCGGGTTTTTGTTGATGAGCTGGAGGTTCGCCGGGTTCTGCGCCTGGTCCATCGCCGGCAGGCCACGCTTTCTTACGCGGCCAAAGCATTTCTGCAGACGCTGAAGGGGCTGGCGACCCGCATGGGACCTCCGTTCCACTTTCAGGTGGAGCGGGCGGGCTGAGGAGGCAGGGGCGCGGCGCCCAATTCGAGTTCCGCGCGATCCTGGTTCAATCGTCCCTTAACCCGCTGTTGTCAACACACCCGAATTGACGTTCGTGCGTCTAAACATCGCTGGACAATTCAGGTTGCGCGCAGGACCCCTTGACCCGCTCTGGCCATTTACAATTCTGAGAGCGGGGCCCGGAACGAACCGGCGCGCCGGAATCGCCAAGCTCGTTGCCAGCCGGACGGTTGCGCAGTCGTGAGGATCAGGATCGAATGAAGAAGATCGCCATATTAGCATTTTTGCTGGCCGCATGTGTTGCCGCTGGCCGCGCCCAGGAAAGCCGCCAGGATATCAGCCTCAGTGCAACAGGTCTTATTGAGCCTTTCAGGGCATCGACTACCGACGTGCAGGTGAGCGCAAACCGTGCTTTTGGCGGATTGGTCAGCTATCGATTCATGCTTAC
>CAYZVG010000289.1:0-4399 GCA_964481595.1 uncultured Occallatibacter sp.
AACAGGACCAAGTGCATCGTCGACTTTCCAATCGTCTTGGCAGAGCAAGAAATCTGCCGGTCTAACCTGCGCGGAAGCTCAAGAATACCACGCCTGAATTGCTCGAAAACTCTTTGAATCAAGCTGCATTTGCGACTGCCGGATGCTTGAGAATCAGCGGTAGGCGAGCCACAGACTTGTGCCCACAATATTCAGCATGGCAAGCGGAAGAAGCACGCGCCATCCAAAATTCATCAACTGATCGTAGCGGAACCGCGGCAGTGTGCCGCGAACCCACACGTAGAGAAACAGGAAACAGAAGACCTTGAACACAAACCAGAAGATCGGCATCAAGGCATGAACAAAAATATTCGCGGGCGGCCGGATGAGATTGCCGAAAGGGCTGGTCCATCCACCCAGAAACAAGAGCGTAGCCACGCAGCCCACGTTGATCATGTTGGCGTACTCGGCCATGAAGAACATGGCGAACTTCATCGAACTGTACTCGGTGTGATAGCCGCCGGTAAGTTCGCTTTCAGCCTCGGGAAGGTCGAAAGGCGCGCGATTGGTTTCAGCGAAAGCGGCCATCAAATAAATGAAGAAGGCGAGAAATTGGAATCCGCCGAAGATGTTCCATGAGGCGATGCCGAGCGTAGCCTGCTGTTCGACAATGGCGCGAAGGTTGAGCGTGCCGGCCCGCAGCACAACGCCGACCAGAGAAAGTCCGAGCGCGAGTTCGTAGCTGATGAGCTGGGCCGAGGAACGCAACGAGCCGAGCAGCGAGAACTTGTTATTTGAAGACCATCCGGCCAGCGCAATGCCGTATACGCCGATGGACGTGATGCCGAGAAGGACGAGCAGACCAATGTTGACATCGGCAATCTCAAAGAAATCCATACCATGCGGACCAATCTTCGGCTCGCCGAACGGAACAACGGAGATAGAAATCAGCGCGCAGCCCAAGGCGATGATGGGTGCGAGCAGATAGAGCGGCTTGTAGACCGCGGTCGGAATCAGGTCTTCTTTAAGGAACGATTTTGCGCCATCGACGAGCGGCTGCAGCAGTCCAAACGGTCCAACTCTGCTTGGCCCCCAGCGATTCTGAATGCGGCCGACCAGCTTGCGCTCAAGCAGTACGGTATAAGCGACACCGAGCAGCATCACTACCGTTACTACGATTACCTTGAGCAGGCTCCAAAGAAAAAACTCTAAAAGTGTCACTTGCCTTCAGCCTTTTCTTTCCAAAATCGTCTTCAATGAATAAAACAATCGACTGCGTGGTTCGCGTGTGTTTGCTAGTCCGCCGCGGAAGCCGTGACCTCGCGCGACTGATGCTTCTCAAGCGAGCGCAGCGTGGAACTGTAATCTCCAAGCGTTCCCGAAGTGAACAAGGTGTCATGCGTGGGAACGATCAAATCCGCGCGATGCAACGAGGCAACGGGAACAAATCCCGGACCTGCGCCAATATCAGATGGCACTGCATTTCCGCCGTAAAGATTCACGCGATCCAGTTGATAACCAGGAACCAGACGCGCAATCTCATCGAGAACAGCAAGCGGATCGAACGGGCTCAGCCGAGGCTCCAAGTTGTTGGCAGTGAGCCAGACGGCGTGGCTATCGGCTTCGCCGGCCTGTGCGCCGCGCGACTGGCCAAGATCCGCCAGAACGCCGCGCTTGCCAAAGGGAACGAGCGATTTCACGTCGGCGCCGATAGCGTCTGCCAGGCGGACGAAGATTTCGAAGTCTGCTTTGACGCCAGCGCGATCGGCAGCCTTCTTTACCATTTGCACTTCGCCGAATGTGCTGGTGACCGTACCGGATTTCTCGTAGAGACTTGCGGCAGGGAAGACCACATCGGCCAGAGCGGCGGTCTCAGTGAGGAACAAATCCTGCACGATGAGGAATGTCTTCGCGAATGGCTCGACACCGCGACCTGCGAGGGGGTTGGCTCCAACAATGAACAGCGCGCCAAGTTCGCCATCAGCGGTGGAAGAGAGCATGGCCTGCATTGTTTTGCCGGGAGCAGAAGAGAGGCCCTGATACTCAGAAAACGCAGCAGGGGCAGTCACCGGCACATAGCCCGGCAACAGGTCGGGGAGGAGTCCCATGTCGGCGGCGCCGCGCGAGTTCGCATGATCGCCAAGATAAGCGAAGCGGACGTTGGCACGATTCAAACCCCAGGCGACAAGGTCCGCGACGGCTTGACCGCGGCATTCCTGCCCGAAGATGACGATCAGCGACTCCTCTTCGGCGAGCAGTTTGCCGAAGCCTGTGGAGGAATCGAGTTCAGTAACGACGGTGGGATAGATGCCAGGCGCGAGACGTAGAGTTGCCTTGGCCTGCCGCTCAAGCTTGATGGGCACTTCAGAAGCAACGTAGAGCCGTGCACGGTTGAGGCGGACATTGGTGCGCAGGGTCCAGGCCAGAAGCGGATGCTCGTTTGTTGGGTCGCCGCCGATAAGCAGAATGGCTGGCGCGGAGGCTATGTCTGCAATGCCTGCTGTTTTCCCGGGATGCCCGGCAACGGCGCGCGCGAACCCGGCATAGTCGGTTGTGCGCTCATGGTCGATGTTGTTGGTGGAGAGAACCGTGCGCGCGAACTTTTGCAGCAGGTAGTTCTCTTCGTTGGTGGTGCGGTTAGAGCCGATCACGCCGATTGCCTCGCCGCCTCGCGTGTCGCGGATTTCTTTCAGTTTGTTCGCCGCCGTGCGGAGAGCATGCTCCCATGTAGCAGGCTCAAGTTTGCCTTGCGCATTGCGTACAAGAGGCGTCGTCAAACGGTCGGAACTCTCTACGAAGTCGAAACCGAAGCGGCCCTTCGCACAGAGAAAGTCGCCGTTGAGTCCGCTCTTGTCGCGGTTGTCGGCGCGGACGATTTGCGCGCCGTCATTGGACTGGCGCACGCCGAGCGTGACCTTGCAACCGTCAGCGCAGTGCGTACACACGGTGGAGACGTGGTTCATCTCCCACGGGCGCGTTTTGTAGCGGTAGCTGCCGCTGGTGAGCGCGCCCACCGGGCACACGTCAATGCACATGCCGCACTGCTCGCAATCCAAATGATCGCCACCGTTGGGCGCGATGATGGAGTTGACGCCGCGGTTCTGCACGCCGAGCGCGAACACGTCCATGCCTTCGCCGCACATGCGCACGCAACGATAGCAGAGGATGCAGCGCGGGCGGTCAAAGTAAACGGCTGGCGACCAGTTCTGTTCTTCGCGGTGCTGCTTGGCCTCGGTGTAAAGGCTTTCGCCCGCGCCGTAGGTAAAAGTCATGTCCTGCAATTCGCACTCGCCGCCCGCATCGCACACAGGGCAGTCAAGCGGATGGTTGCCCAGCAGCAGTTGAATGGTGGCTTTGCGCGCCTGCGCAATCTCAGGTGAATTGGTGATGAAGACCTGGCCCTCGGCAACCGTGGTGGTGCAGGCGGTTTGCAGCTTGGGCACTTTTTCCTGACGCACAACACACATGCGGCACGCGGCCTGCAGGCTTAGCCCTGGGTAGTAGCAAAAGGCCGGGATCTCGATGCCCGCCTTGCGGCAAGCGTCGATCAGCAGTGTGCCTGCCGGCGCGGTCAGCGTCTTTCCATCGACAATAAAGTTTACGTCGGGCATTTTCTCTTAGGCCGCCTGTGTTGCACCTTCCGGTGCCAGGGATTGCGGCAGCGAAACGGCAAGCCATTCGACTACATAATGCTTGGTCTCGTGTCCAGGATCAAACTGTTCGAAATCGACGCTTGTCGAAATCGCTTCAGGCATCGGCTCGTGGGCCTTTACCGTTTCGCGCAGATAGATTTCCAAGGCTTCGCGCATGTTGTCGCGCGTATCCTCGATAGCGTTTCCCATAGTTCCGCAGCCGGGCACGTCGGGAGAAAAGGCGCTCCAATTCGCCGCTCCCTTTTCATAAACCACAAGATATTCTCTCGTCATTTGAGACCTGCCTTTTTAAGAATACTGTGAAGCAGTCCTTTGCCAATTTCTTTGCCGCGTGCATTGGAACGATCAGCAGGCCGAGCTTGACTGGATGGCGAAATTGCCTGTGGCTTCCTGTCTGTCCCGTGGTAAACCAGCCGCCAGCTTCCAGAATTCGTACAAGCTCTTGCGGTTTCACAGGATCGATTCTCTTTCCAAAGGTTCCTTCTAAACCACGGTTAGCTGCGGTACGCCTTGACGCGCGTAGGGGCAGGGCTTGCCGTTCAAATGATCTTCAAACTCCTGGCGAAACTTTTTTACGAAAGCGATGGTCGGCATGGCCGCGGCATCGCCCAGCGGACAAAATGTGCGGCCCATCATGTTTTCGGCCAGGTACTGAATGTTGTCGATGTCTTTTGCTTCGCCGAACCCTGCATGGAAACGCGTGAGCGTCTTCTTCAGCCAGTCAGTTCCTTCGCGGCAGGGAATACACCATCCGCAGCTCTCGTGCT
>CAYZVG010000290.1:0-4326 GCA_964481595.1 uncultured Occallatibacter sp.
TTTTCGAAGGCAGCAGAAACCTTTCCCCAGGGGCTCAAGCCTGCCAATTTTGCGGATTTTTGCGGCACGGATAAATCCGCGCCCTTTCAACGCTGCTGTTCCTCTTGCTTCGAACTCTAAATGCGATTGCCCTGCGGGATTGCCTAAAAGAAAGCAGCGCCAGCAGATGAAATATCTCCGGCGGCCTCCGCCGCTTGCAGCGTTCCGTCAGGCGCGATGGCCACCACGCGTAGACGGATCGCCCGGTTCGCGGGCAGCGGCCGGTCGATCTCAATGGGCAGAAAATTCTCGGTCAGTGCTGTCGTGCGGCCCAGTTGCCCAAGGGCGTCCGGCGTATGCAGCGTAAGAGCGTCAACCTCGCGGCCCACAAAGCGCTGCCGGTGCACAAGGCTCTTTTCCGCTGCAAGCGCGCGTAAGGCAGCCATTCTCTCGTCCACGATGCGCGGCTGAACCGGATGCTCGGCGTGCAAAGCCCATCCCCTGGTTCCAGGCCGCGGCGAAAACGGAAACAGATGCAGATAGCCGAAGGGAACGGCGCGCACAAACTCCAGCGTCTCTTCGAACTCGGCGTCGGTTTCGCCGGGGAAACCGGCCATCACATCCGCACCCAATGTGAGATCGCCGCCCGCAGCCTCGATCAGCAGGGCGATCTTTTCTTTGTAATGCCAGGGCCGGTAGCGGCGGTGCATACGGCGCAGCACGGCATCCGAGCCGGATTGCAGCGGCAGATGCGCGTGGCGCGCAAGGCGCGTGCCGCCGAACTCCGCCATCAGCGCGATCAACTCCGCATCCCAGTCCATCGGCTCAATGGAGCTGAGGCGCAGGCGCGGCAAGCTCGTGCGCTCAAAGAGGGTGCGCACCAGTGAAGCGAGCGTGAGCGAAGGCAGAATTCCCGGCTCTCTCAGGTCGCGCCCCCAGCGGCCCAGGTTGATTCCGGAGAGCACCAGCTCGTTGCCGCCGGCCTCAACGAACCCCTCCACCTGGCGAAGGATTGCAGCGGGAGCAAGGCTGCGCGACGAGCCGCGCGTTTGAGGAATCACGCAGAACGTGCAGCGATTGCCGCAACCCTCCTGAATCTTCAGGTTGGGGCGCGTCTGTTCGCCGGGAACCAGCTGCGCTTCTTCAATGAAGGAATGCGCAAAGCTGTCATCGGCCCATATCGGCGCAGCACCGTCAGCGGTCTTTGCCGCTATGGATTGCAGCGTGACCAAAGGCTGCGCGGCTGACTCAGGCGTGCTACAGGAAAGGGAAGCGAGCGCGCTGTTACTCGCACCGGTAGCCAGCCCTAGAACAATCTCCGGCGCAAGCGCCTTGTGACTGTTGCCTACAACGGCAGCCACTCCGTGCATAGCAGCCAGCTCCTGGGGCGCGCGCTGCGCATAGCAGCCGGTAACCACGATGCGGGCCTGCGGATTGAGACGGTGTGTGCGGCGGATGAATGCGCGTGCGGCGCGGTCGGCCTCAGCGGTCACGCTGCAGGTGTTCACAATCACCACATCGGCGGCCGAGGCATGGCCTTCTCCCCAGCCGGCCGAGCGCAGATGGCTGCCCACGGCCTCGCCGTCGGCGCGCGCCGCCCTGCATCCGAAGTGTTCAACGTGAAACTCGGCCATGCTTCCAGTTTATTGCCTTTCGCGATAAATGGGACGGCGCATGGCCGCCGCCGCGAAAATACAGGTCCGGTATACTGTGGGCTAACCACTGTTTCAAGTTTCAGTTGCGCTTCACGATGCAATCATCCCCCCCCACCAGTGTCGCCGCCCTCCCAGTCCCGCAGTCAAGGACGAGCACACGCCACATCCTCAGCTTTGTCTACTTCACGTTTGTTTGTTATTTGTCCATCGGGTTGCCGCTGGCTGTTTTGCCGCCTTACGTTCACCTGCGGATGGGGTACAGCACCGTGCTTGCCGGGCTGGTCATCAGCATCCAGTACATTGCCACGCTTGCGAGCAGGCCCTGGGCGGGGCGCATCTCAGACCGCGCCGGCGCCAAGGTCTCAGTGCTGTGGGGCATGTTTGCCTGCACGCTGAGTGGAGTGCTGTTGCTTGCCGCCGCAATCGGAATCGGCATTCACTGGCTCAGCATTCTTCTCTTGATCTTGAGCCGCCTGGCGCTGGGAATTGGCGAGAGCCTTGGCTCAACCGGGTCCACGCTTTGGGGCATTAGCAGCGCGGGCTATGAGAGCACGGCCAAGGTCATCTCCTACAACGGCATCAGCACCTATGGCGCAATGGCCATCGGTGCGCCGCTCGGCGTGGTGCTCGATCAGCAGTTGGGCCTGTCTTCGCTGGGCATCTTAACCATCGCGATTGGGGCAGGAAGCCTGTACCTGGCTTCGCGAAAAGCGCCTGTGCCCGTAGCGCCGGGTGAGCACCTGCCCTTTGCGCAGGTTCTTGGCCGCGTTGCGCCGCACGGCATGGGGCTGGCGCTGGGCGGCATTTGCTATAGCGTGCTGGCCACGTTTGTCACGCTGTTCTACGCGGCCCGGCATTGGCAGGGAGCGGCGCTGTGCCTCACGGCGTTTGGCGTGGCGTTCATCCTGGCGCGGCTGCTCTTTATCCAGACCATCAATCGCTACGGCGGATTCCCGGTAGCCATGGCGTGCCTGGCCGTGGAATCGTTGGGGTTGGTCCTCCTGTGGCAGGCGCACTCGCCGTGGATGGCGTTTGCCGGCGCAGCGCTGGGCGGCTTCGGGTTCTCGCTGGTGTTTCCTGCAATCGGGGTTGAGGCGGTCAAGCGGGTCGCCGAAAACAATCGCGGCACGGCGCTGGGCGTCTACACCGCATTCGCTGACGTTTCGTTCTTTCTTACCGGTCCGGCAGCCGGCTGGGTCATTGGAAAGTGGGGCTACTCCAGTGTCTTTCTGTTCGCTCTCATCTGTGTGCTCAGCGCGCTGGGCATCGTCGTGGTGCTGCGGCAGCTACAGACGGAGTAGATGCCCGCCTCATCGTCGCGCCGCTTTCGTTCACCGCCCCACGCTGAGAAATCTCTGAGTGAGTCGGCCGGCAATCGGGTCGTGAACGCGTCGAACTGTTCCAAAATGGCAAATGCTCGTTCCGCAGGCCGATTCTGTATCTTCGCGATCGGGTTCGTCGCAGCCACCCTCATCTTTCCCGTCCATTTACCGATCTTTCTATCTATTGGTGCAACATGCGACCTACCGAAACCTGACCGGACGCCGATCTTCCGCGCCCGCCCCGGTTTTTCTGGAGGAAACAAGATGGGAACAGTTTCGTTGTTCAACTCGGACACATTGTCCAACTCATCGCTCTACTCCACACAAACCACGCAAACCACACAGCAAACCGTGCAAACGGCGAATTCCACCGCCTCAACGGCCAACGCCTCACAGGATACGGTCAAACTATCGGAAACGGCCCAGGCCAAGCTGCTCTATGACCAAGGCAAGAGCGTCTCGTTGATCGCCTCGTCGCTGGGCACAACGACCAAGGAAATCAACAACGACCTGGGTATCGCAGCGGAACAGGCAATGGAAAAAGCGCTGCAAGAAACCGAAGCGGCTACGACGAAAGGCTAGGGCCGGTAATGTTAACAGGTCTCAGAACAGTTTCCCTGCTAACGCAAAACGGCCACCCCGAGAGGTGGCCATTCTGTTGAGTGCTTTATGAGCCGCGGGACTACCGTTCGCTCTTCCAGTTGATCAAGTCGCCAAGCGTCGTGGTGGAGCTGGAGACCGGATGCTTGTGCGTATCGGCCTTGTAGCTCTCGACCTGAGCGCGGCTGGCCTCTTGGCCCACTGCGCGCAGGCTCAAGCCCACCTTCTTCTCCTCGACGTTGATCTTGATGATCTTGAACTCGTGCTCAAGACCGGTTTCAAGCTTCGCGCCCGGATCGTCGCCTGCTTCAGAGATGTGGCAAAGGCCTTCAACGCCCTCTGCAATCTCAACGAACGCGCCGAACTGAGCGGTCCGCAGCACCTTGCCCTGAACCTGGTCGCCTACGCGATGGGTCGCGAAGAAGCTCTCCCAGACATCGGGCTGCAGTTGCTTGATGCCCAGGCTGAGGCGGCGGTTCTGCGGCTCGACGCCCAGAACAACAGCCTTTACCTTCTCGCCCTTTTTCACGATCTCAGAAGGATGCTTTACGCGCTTGGTCCAGCTCAGGTTTGAGACGTGAACCAGGCCATCGATGCCATCCTCGATCTCGATGAAGGCGCCAAAGTCGGTAAGGTTGCGAACGCGGCCCTCGACCACTGCGCCGGTGGGATACTTCTCGGTCAGGTTCTCCCACGGGTTTTCCATCAGTTGCTTCATGCCGAGCGAAATGCGGCGGTCTGCCGGGTTCACGCTCAACACAACTGTCTCC
>CAYZVG010000291.1:0-4305 GCA_964481595.1 uncultured Occallatibacter sp.
TGTCGATGGTGGTGCGCATAAAAGCATATTAGCATATTTATGCTTTTATGGCATGGGCGCGAAATGGGGGTTTCGCCGACGGATTGAGGTCCCTTTATGGGACAGCAAAGCGGGTGGAGAAGTTCCCCGTAAAGTGGTATGAGAGGTGTGCTCTCCGGTATTGACAACCCCGTGTGCCTGGCCTATCTTTTTGAAGTTTTGGATAGAGGAGATTGAGTCATGGCATATTTTCAGCTTCAACCAGCAGAGATGGAGCTGCAGGAGCTTGCGGATAGTTATTGGAAGGAAGCCGGCGAGCGGGAGCGGAGCCTGGAAGCTGCCGCCTACGAGGCCGGAGAAGCGATTCGGAAGGGCGAGCACACCCTGGCGAACTTAGAGGCGATTGTGCGGTGGAAGTCCGAACGGATGGTGCACTACCTGATCGGCAACAGCGACGAGAGCATCCGTGCGGCGCTGGCGGTGGCGGCTGAACCCTCAGCCACGGCTGAGGACGCGATGAACGCACTGGTTTCATTGCGCGGAGTGGATATCGCGATTGCTTCGGCAGTGATGTCGACGATTTATCCGGAGCGCTTTGCGGTACTGGACTTCCGCGCGCTGGAAGCGCTTGGCCATGCGCGGCACGATGTGCGGTTCTACACCGAATACAACAACGCGCTGAAGCACCTGGCGGATTGCGCGATTGTGAAGGCGCAGGGCGGGCTGCCTGCTCCCACGGCTTTGCATGCGCTGGAACGGGCGCTGTGGCAATGGTCGCGGACCCATGCCGAAGAATTGATGCCGCAGTAGAGTGGCTGCGCCCACGCGTCCGTGCTGACGGGATAAAATCGCCAGTGTGAGCAACTCGTTTGAAATCGGGCCGGTGCAAGTGGGCGCCGGCCAGCTTTTTCTAATTGCCGGGCCGTGCGTGATTGAGAGCGAGGCCCATGTGCGCACGATGGCCGACGCTCTGCAGCGTATCACGGCCGATTTGGGCGTTCCGTTTATCTTTAAAGCCAGCTACGACAAGGCCAACCGCACCAGCGCGAAGAGCTTTCGCGGGCCGGGACTGCGGGAGGGAACGCGGATTCTGGGCCGGCTGGCGCGGGAGACGGGCCTGCCTGTGCTGACCGACGTTCACGAGCCGAGCCACTGCGAAGTGGCGGCGGAGGCGGTGGACGTGCTGCAGATTCCGGCGTTCTTATGCAGACAGACCGATCTGCTGGAAGCCGCAGCGAAGACCGGGCGCGCGGTGAACATTAAAAAAGGACAGTTTGTTGCGCCGTGGGATATGGCGCATCCGCTCGAAAAGGTGCGCCTGGCGGGCAATGGACGCGTGTTTTTGACCGAGCGTGGAGCCAGCTTTGGCTATAACAATCTGGTGGTGGACTACCGCTCGCTAGCAGTGATGCGCAAGCTGGCGCCGGTGGTGTTTGACGGCACGCATTCCGTGCAGCAGCCCTCGGCGGCTAACGGGGTGAGCGGCGGGCAGCCGGAGTTTATTCCGCTGCTGGCGCGGGCGGCGGTTGCGGCGGGCATCGACGGGCTGTTTCTTGAAGTTCACGACGATCCGGCCAACGCGAAGTCGGACGGGGCGAATGCGCTGGATCTGAAGCTGCTGAAGCCGCTGTTGGAGAAGCTGCTGGCCATTCACGAAGCGGCGCGGTGAGCCTTCGCATCAATCGAAATCTCGTGTCCCGTGTCTGAAGCTTCCACAAAAACGACGGCTGTCATCTGAGCGAACGGGGCCCCAAACGCATCTCAGTTTGGGGGTGGTGAACGAAGGATCTGCGGCTGCCTTTTACCCATTCTGCCAGGAGCTTCAGACTCCACATCCTATGACCCGACGGTCGGGCAAAATCGTTCCACCATTTCGGATTAAATCGGGAATCATGCAAGAGTCTCCCACGTAATGAGCTGGGTGAGACAAAACTCCAACAGTGCATCCTTCTGGTCACAGGCGGCCATCTCGGCAGGCACAGCGCTCTTTCTTCTCGCCTTACCCGGCTCAGCCATCCTTGAGCCACGCCTTCGCCTTCTGCACGCGTTGCAGGCCTTGATCTATGTTGCGATTCTCCTGCTCACCCGGCGCAACAGCCCCTGGGGGTTCGGCATCGGGGCCGTCGTGCCGGCCGCATGGAACTGCATGAATCTGTTTCTCACTCACCTGATTCAAACCGGGACCGAACAGCTCTGGTCTCTTCTCCGCACGGGCCACGCCAGCCAACCAGTCTCTATCACCGTGGCTATCGGCGGCCTCGGCCATTTCATTCTCATCCTTGGCTGCCTTATCGGCTTTCTGCAATTGCGCCCCGGTCACCGCCAGTTGGTGCAGTTTGTTGCTGGAGGATTGCTGGCGCTGGCCTACTTCGCTCTTATCGTCACGATGACAGTGGGCCACGGCGTCTAGATCGGTCATTTCAAGAAACATCTAATACGCCTGACGCCAGCCGCAGTCTTCATCGAAGGACGCGGTCCTTCCGTCGAGGATAAAGCAGCTCATCCCGTCCAAGTCGGTTCTAAGCGTGCGCACGCGCGAGGCCTGCAGCTCTTCAAGGATCTGCTGACGGGGATGGCCGTAGCGATTGCGCAGGCCGCAGGAGATGACCGACCACTGAGGCGAGACGCGGCTCAGAAATGCGGGAATGGTGGAGGTTGCGCTGCCGTGATGGCCGACCTTGAGCACGGTGCTGGCAAGATCGGACTCGGCGAGCATGGCCTGTTCGACGGGAGCTTCAGCGTCGCCCTCGAGCATGACCGAGGTTGCACCGTAAGCCACGTGCAGAACCAGCGAATCGTTATTGGTGGGCTCGGCCGCGGGCACGTAACTGCTAAAGGGAGCGAGCACCTGCACCTGCGCGCTGCCGAACGGGAACGCATCGCCGGCGCGGAAGGTGCGCAGACGGACGTGAAGCGCGGCGGCCTCATCCAAGAGCGCGGTGTAGTCGTGTACGGGCGGGTTGTTGCCCGCCCATAGTTCATCGGGATGGAAGTTGCGCAAGACGGCGGGCAAACCGCCCATGTGGTCGGCGTGCGCGTGACTGAGAGCGACCGCGTCAAGATGGCGTATGCCGCGCGCCCACAGCGAGGGCGAGACCACCTCTTCGCCGATGTCGAAATCGGGAGTGGCCTGATGCGGGTTGCCGCCAAATCCACCGCCATCCACAAGCAGAGTTTTGCCGTCAGGCGTGATGATGAGCAGAGAGTCGCCCTGGCCAACATCGATGGCTTCGAACTCCATTGCGTTGTGGGGATGGTCGATGGGGCGCGGCGCGACGGCGGCGACAGCAGCGGCGAGCACGGCTGTTGCGGCGAGAGCGCGCAGCCAGCGGCTTGCGGTACGCAGACTGAGATGCGCGAGCAGAACGGCGGCGGCCAGAAGCAGACAGAAGGCTGCGGATTGAAGGCTGAGTGGCGTGGGAATGCGGAGGTCTCCGAAGGCAAGCGAACCGAACAAGTGCACGAGCCCGACGCCGAAATGCAGCACCAGCGCGACCGCGGAGGCCGCGAAGGATGCGGCCGCGGGCCACACGAAAAGCAGGACCAGCGTGAGAAGCGCAGCGGGCATGAGAACGGCAAGCAGCGGCAGGATAAACAGATTTACCGGCAGAGCGAAGAGAGTGATGCGATGGAAGTAGACGGCCATGGGCAGCGCCATGGCGAGTTCGACGATGCAGGAGACGACAAACAGCTCCACCAGGCGGAGCAGGAAACGAATGAGCCAGGGAAGAACACGCCAGGCTAAGCGCCTGTGGCCCGCGCCGGCGAGGATTGCCGCGGCCATGCGCAGCAGAACGCGGAACTGGGCGATATGCGGCGGGAGCTTGGGGTCGATGGCGATCAGACGCAGGTCGCGCGTTGCGGTGAGATAAGGGTGGACGGTGCCCTGAAGCAGCGGCGCGGCGATGCCCGCGATGGCGACCACCGCGAGAAGAGTCATCTGCAGGCTGGCGTCGAAGAGGCTGCTGGGGCTGGCGGCGAGCAGGCAGAGCGAGGCAAAGCCGATGACGTTCATGGCGCTGCGATCGCGGTAGAACAGCCGGCCAATGAGGTAGAGGCTCACCATCCAGAGCGAGCGCTCGACGGGCGTCGCGAAGCCGGTGAAGAGCGCATAGCCGGAGGAGGCGAGGATGGTGAGAATGGTGGCGGCGACGCGCGGGACGCGCAGACGGCGAGCGATCCAGAAGATGCAGCCGGCGACGATGGCCAGGTGAAAGCCGGAGACCACCAGCATGTGAAAGGAGCCGGTGCGCTCAAAGCCGACGCGCAGAGAATGGGTGAGGTAGGTGCGGTCGCCGGTGACCATGGCGGCCAGCATGATGGCGT
>CAYZVG010000292.1:0-4300 GCA_964481595.1 uncultured Occallatibacter sp.
GCGCGGCGCTGCGCGTTCCGGCTACGCAGTGGATGCACCTTCTGCTGACGCTCGATGGACATGTGTGGATACGGGGCGATTCGAATATCGGCGAGATTATTCCAAGCGAGGGCCGCTACGTAGCTCACCCCCTTCCCGGCCCCTCGAAGACAGAACCATACGACGTGCTGGTTGCAGATGGAAAGGGCCGTATTGCCGCATCGCATGGAGCTTCACTTGGCCTGTGGGAGAACGGCAAGTGGCGCATGGTCACGCCGGGCAATGGCTTGACCAGCTTCGATATCTCGTCGCTTTTTACGGACCGTGAGGGATCGCTCTGGGTTGGCGTCGCCGGCCATGGGCTGATGCGCTGGGTTGGCCAGGACCGATGGGAGGCATTCACCACGACCGAAGGCCTGAACGACGACATTGTGTGGACCGCTCTGCGCGATAAAAGCGGACGGATGTGGGTGGGCACCGAGTCTGGCCTGGACTGGATTCCGGCTGGAGCAGATACGGCAAAGAAATGGACCAGCGGCGGAATCGAAACTACCCGCGCGCTCTCGCTCTCTGAAGGCGCGGACGGCAACATTTGGCTGGGCAGCGAAGCCGGCCGCCTGGTGCGCGTGGATGTGAAGACCCTGGCCGGACGCGAGTGGAAGACGCCTCGGATTGAACGCACGGTTTGCGACCGCAGCGGCCGGCTGTGGATTGCGACCGGGGGCGGCCTTTATGTAATGGATACAACTGCCGGCAATCACACACCGCAACAGGTGACCGACAGCCACTTTGCGCGCGCAGATTCCCACTTTACCGACCTGAGCCTGAGCCCCAATGGCGATCTTTGGGCCGCGTCCGATTCGGGTCTCTACCGGCTCAACAAGGACGGCTGGCGGCGGATCGATCCCGGTCTGTCAAGCGTGACCCCGAATCTTGTGGAAGCCGACGGCCATGGCAACGTTTGGACAGCGGGCAATTTTGCCGGCATCATGCGCCTGCACGTGGAAGGCGACCGGGTTGTGGAGTCGGAACATATTGTGAAACCTCGGCTGCTTTCAGAGGAGGTTGAGGATTTGTTTGTGGACAGCCGCGGATGGCTGTGGGCAGGGCAGGACGCGGGCGTATCGATGTTCGACGGCCGCACCTGGCACAGCTTTACGCAGACCGACGGGCTCATCTGGAACGATCTTGACAGCAACGGCATTGTCGAAGACAGGGATGGAAGCATCTGGTTCGGAACTTCGGGCGGACTCTCGCACTTGATGAAGCCGGCAGCCGCTCCAGCCATGGTTCCGGGCACACCGGCAGTTTCAGAGATAACGTACGGCTCAACGATGTTGAACAACGGTAGTCAGATTCCCTGGAGCGCGAGCCCGCTTCAGATATCGATTGCGACACTCAGCTTCCGCGATGCGCACAACATTCATATCCGCTACCGGCTGCTGGGTCTGGAGCAGGATTGGGTGGAAACCTCAGAGACGAACGTGCGCTATCCGCAACTCGATCCTGGTAAATACCGTTTTCAAGTGGAGGCGGTGGATTTTGCCGGCGGCGCAACGTCGGGGATCACCGAGATCGACTTTCGCATAGCCGAACGCTGGTGGCAAAACGGAGCACTGCATCTCGCCATCGGTTTGCTCATGGGGCTGGCAATGATCGGCTTCCTGCGCTATCGGTTGCACCTGCTGGTGACACAGAGACGAGACCTTGAGAGCGCAGTGATGCGGCGAACCGAAGACCTGCAACTGGAAAAGACGGAATTGCTTCAGGCGCGCGATCAAATGCGCCACTATGCCGAGCACGACGACCTGACCGGCCTGTGGAACCATCGGATCATCATCGAACGGTTGCGCGCCGAGGCGGATCGCTCTTTCCGCGAGCGCCTGCCAGTAAGCCTGATTCTGGTGGACCTGGATCACTTCAAAAAGATTAACGACACTTATGGGCACCCCACGGGCGATCTTGCGCTCAAGACGATCAGCGCGGTGTTTCAAAGCTCAGTGCGCTCCTATGACTGGGTGGGGCGCTATGGCGGCGAGGAGTTCCTGCTGATTCTGCCGGGATCGACTTTGACCAGCGCGCGCATTCGCGCCGAACAAATGCGAATGGCGATTGAGGCTGCGCATATCGTAGACAATAACCTGGTCATCAAAGTGACAGCGAGCTTCGGCGTAGCGTCAGGCATTGCATCAAACTATCAAACGCTGCTGAAAGCCGCCGACAAAGCGCTCTACAGCGCTAAAGACAATGGCCGCAATTGCGTGATGGCGGTGGAGATTGAACCGGAAACGAACACAGACCGCGAGTAGAAGCATGTTGACGAACAAACGGGGATCAGGGATCAGGGCCGGGGACCACTGGACGACGGACGCGCGATGAGAAAGCCAGTTCCCGCACGTCCATGCTGAAAGCTGAGAGCTGAGAGCTGAGAGCTGAGAGCTGAGAGCTGAAAGCTAAGAGCTATAAGCAGGAAGCTGTCTATTCAACTTCCTGCCTGGCGCGATAGCCGTCGCGGGCGATGATGTCATACTTCAACGGCTTTTTCTTTTCATCCTGAAAGCGCAAGGGCTGGCCCTCGTCATCGACTAACACCACGCGCAGCTTGCGAAAAGTTCCATCCTGCTTGGTGTTGGTGGGCCTGTACACCAGCTCGTACTTTGCGCGGATGGTCTGGTTCACGCTCTGGAAGATGTCCGGAAGTTCGCCGGCAAAGCGCGGAAAGAAGCTCATGCCCCCGGTAAGGTTCGAGAAAGTCCTCATCTCGTTGTCGGCCTGCAGGTCGTCCAGTTCGCGCATGGAGCCTGAGATGCCGCGGCTGCCCTCGGTCATGGCGCGCAGCGCGCCGCCGGTGGAGATGGTGAAGATGGTAATGTCGCGCGAGGCTTTCACCTTGGCCAGAATCTTGTCGAAGGTGAGCTTGGAGAAGGTGTCGCGGCCGGTTCCGATGAGCACAATGTACTTTTGTCCCTGAATGCGGTCGAGCCTGTCAATGGATTCACTGAGCGCATCAAAGACATTTGTGTCGGAGAAGTTGGGCATCCGCAGCGTGCGCAGCGCCTGCAAGAGCTGCTGCTTGTCCTGCGTAAAGTCGGTGACGATCTGCGTATGCATGTCGTAGGTTTCAAGCGCGACATAGTCCTGCGGCCGCAGTTGCCGCATAAACTCAAAGGCGGCGTTGACCATGTCGTTGCCCTTGATATACCAGGCGCTGTTTGAAGCGAACTCGCACAGCAGCAGCGCGGTGACGGGCGCCTCGACGCGCTTGAAGCCAATGACCTTCTGTTCCACACCATCCTCGTAGACGCGGAAGTTTTCGGGTTTCAATCCGGGCACAAACTGGTGAGTCTTCTCCAACTGCACGCCCACGTCCACCGTGACTTCGGGGACATCCAGGCGCAAAGACAGATTGGCCAGCCCCTCGGGATTCTTGATCTTTGGCTCGACGGGCGCTGGCGGAGGAGCTTCCTCGGGCACGTCCTTCTTTTTAGGAACGGCGATAACGCCGGTATCGCCCGCGGGACCGCCCGAATCCGGCGTTGCCTGGTCAGGCTGCTGGCCGCTTGCCGGCGCAGGAGACTGAGCTTGCCCATAGGCCAAAGGACTGGCCAACAACGCCGCCACGGCAAGATACAGCATGGCGAGGGAAAGACGTCGAACACGATCTCGGATTGGATTCGGCATGGCCATTGCTACCTCTGTGCTGAACAGCATACGGGATTGGCCTACGGCAGATATACCCTGGTGCTACTGGCGGCAGCCGAAACTCCGGCTGGCGGGAAAGGGCCAACCGATGCCGCATGGCTGTACTCTTATAGACGTGGAACCGCGTCTGAAGCAAACAATCCTTGGTCTGGCCAGGCGAAGCGCTGTGCCGGCCCTTGTTTTCACAGCACTTTTGTGCCCGTCTGCAGCCTTTGGGCAGGCTGGCCCTCCGCCTTCTACGGGCGGATTCTTTCCCCTGAGCCAGGTGCGCGCCGGGATGAAGGGCACGGCGTGGACCGTGTTTACCGGGACCAAGCCCGAGCCGATGGAAGTGGAGATTCTGGGCGTGCTGCGCGGCGCGCGCGGCCCCGGACACGACATGATACTGGCCAAACTGGGCGGCACGCACGCCGAATATACGGGCGTGGTGGAAGGTATGAGCGGAAGCCCGGTCTACATTGGCAACAAGCTGCTGGGCGCGGTGGCCTACCGGCTGGGCCAGTTCAGCAAAGACCCCATCGCCGGCATTACCCCCATTGAGCAGATGCTGGAGGTGCGCGACACGCCGGCGGTAAACGCGGAGACAGCGGCGAATGCAGACGCAACTGCACCGCAGCCT
>CAYZVG010000293.1:0-4293 GCA_964481595.1 uncultured Occallatibacter sp.
GGAACCATCCATATCTGCTGAAATTACTGGGAATTTGATATGCGTCGGCCCTGGCCGTCCAGGGCAATCGCATTTGGCGTCTGTAGCAAGCGGAACGGCGGATTCGAAAGGGCACGGATTTATCCGTGCCGCAAGAATCCGTAAAACTGGCGGGCTTGAGCCCCTGCGGGACGGTTTCCGCTGGCCTTGAAAAACGTCCCTCAGAGGTTGAAGCCCATTTTCTTCCCCACAACTTATTTCGGCACGGATAAATCCGTGCCCTTTCAAAACTTTCCTTCTCCGCCTGTTCAAATGCGATTACTCTGGCCGGCCGTCAATGCACGAAGAGCGCCAGCAGCGCGGCCAACAGCGATGTGAAGACTCCAGCCGCGGCCATGGCCCATGACGAAACCGAGGCCTGAAATTCAGAGCGGCGCACCAGGCTGGCAGTTCCAATGCCATGCGCGGCGGTGCCGATGGCAGCACCAATGGCGCGGTCGTCGCGCACGCCGGCCAGACGCAGCAGGGGCGGTCCAAAGCTTGCGCCCAACACGCCAGCCAGAACCACCATGGCAATGGTGATCTGGGGAATGCCTTTCAACTCGCGGCAAACCTCAATGGCGATGGGCGTTGTAACCGACTTGGGCACAGTGGACATGACGACCGGCAGCGGAGCGCCCAGCAGCCAAGCGGTCAGGCCGGCGGTCGTCATTCCTACAACGGAGCCGGCAAAGACCACAAGAATCAGACGCGGCAGCGATCGCCGCAGGGCCATTCCATGCCGGTACATGGGCGTGGCCAGCGCCACGGTTGCCGGGCCCAGCAGCCAGGTAAGGTAGCTGCCGCCGCGGTTGTACTGGGCATAGGGTTCTTTCAGCAGCAGCAGCACCGCCGCAATTGGAATGCACGCCGCCACAATCGGAGGAATCCAGCGCCAGCGGCGATGCAGCGCAATTGCCGCCGCATAGGCCAGGACGGAAAGCGCCAGACTGAAGACGGGATTCCTCGCCCACTCCACAAGCAGCGTCACTGTGCCGCCTCCTCTGCCGCATCCTGGGGCGTGGCATCGTCAGCGCCGGGAAACTCCGTCAGCTCGGGAAGCAGCCATCGGCCCAGCAGTCCCGTGGTCAACAGCACGGCGACGGAGCTGATGACCAGGCTGGCTAAAATCGGCAGCGCCTGTTTTTGCAGCACCGGTCCCAGATCGATAAGCCCCACCGTGACCGGCACAAAGAGTAGCACCATGTGGCGGAGCATCAGGTTTGCTGCGCGCTCAACCCAGCGCAGTTTGACCAGGCCCGCCGACATCGCTACATAGAACGCCAGCAAGCCAAGCACGCCGCCGGGAATGGGAAGGCCCAGCCGGTGGAGGAGCCAGCCAATCCCCTGGAATGCCAGCAGGAATCCGAATCCGCGCAAATAATCGACCACGCTACTATTTTCTATGGAACATGTCCTGCCGAGGACCGTATTCTGCAATTCTCCGCATGACGGTACACCGTCTCTGCTCTTGATCGATCCAGAGCGCACCCCTCGGTACGAAGGCGAGAAATACATTAGAGTTAAGGTATGGCAACTCCGCCATTAGTCCCCCAGCCGGAGATTCTTCCACCCGACACCGGCTACACGCCTCCTCCTCCGCCCCGGCAGCGGCGACCGTCGTGGTCTGCCTCGCCGGCCACCTACCTGCTGGTGGGCGTCAACTGCGCGGTGTTTCTGGCCATGGTGTTGCAAGGGGTCAGCGCGGTTAGTCCAGACGTTGACCAGCTCATGCGATTCGGTGCGGACAACGCCGGCGCGGTGCTGCTGGACGGCCAGTGGATTCGTATTGTTACAGCCATGTTTGTGCACGTAGGCATTCTGCACCTGGCAACAAATATGTGGTGCCTGTGGAACCTGGGACTGCTGGCTGAGCCGCTGATGGGCTCTGCTGGATTGGTAGCGGTCTACATTCTTACCGGCGCGGCGGGCAACCTGCTTTCCACACTGGTGAACTGGATCTCGTTCCACAACGCGCCCGGCGGGCCGGTGTTCCCCGCAGGCGCGGGAGCCTCGGGGGCGGTGTTCGGCATTGCCGGCGCGCTGATTATTTTGTTGAAGTCCAACCGCCTGCCCGTGCCGCCGGAGGAGTTAAAGAGGCTCAGGAAGTCGGTGATCAACTTTGCCGTACTGAACCTGGTGCTGGGTCTCTCCATCAGCTTTGGCACCGCCCACTTCGGCGCGGGCATCAGCATCGACAACATTGCTCACATTGGCGGCTTTGCCTGCGGACTGCTGTTTGCCGCGCCCATGGTTCCACGCATCGGCACAGGGCGTCCTATCTTTCTGCGACGCCTGCGCATCTCCGTCGTGATGGTGGTGGTTGTGCTGGTGATGTTCGGATTCTTCCTGGCCCAACTGCCGCCGCAGGGCTGAAGACCAGCCTCCGCCGCGCTACTTGGCCGCATTGGACTACGCACAGACAATTGGGCTTTGCCAATCGCTCTAGGAGTGGTTGCATAAACGCAGTTTTGAAAGGGCACGGCTTCAGCCGTGCCGTGAAACGTCAATAAAGACGCGGGCTTCAGCCCCTGAGGGATGGATTTACTCAGTCAAACGTTCATTTATGTCGCCACTTCTAACGTGGAGAGTCAGAAGTTCTCTTAAGAATAGGTGGAATGCAACCGCAGATTCTTCGCTTACCACCCCCAAACTGAAAAACGTTTGGGGCCCCGTGCGCTCAGCGACAGAGGTCGTCTTGATTGGAACCGTCTTGGACGAGACTCTAGCGCGTGGCCGTGGTGGCGAACTTTTTCACCATGGCAAGCAGCAGCTTGCGGTCGCTCTCATTCAGATTCGTCGAATAGCGTCGAATCTGCGTAAGAAAGCGGAGTTCTTCGTCAGAGAGCTTCTGGGTATTGAACTGGCGGCCCAGCGAGTCGTCCACGAAAAACTGCGCGATGGGCAGATCGAGAGACTGAGCGATCTTTGACAGCGTGTCGAGAGAGGGAACGGTGTGACCATTCTCAACGCGCGAGAGATAACAGCGAAGCAGGCCGGTTTTCTTTTCGATATCGCCCTGTGAAAGGCCCTTCTGCAAACGATAAGCGCGAATGGTGGTGCCGATCTTCATCATAATGTCCGGTCCCGTTTCCGCTTGCCACGTAGTTACTACCATGGCAGCTATCAATAGATTATTGTCTTAATGGTTAACATGTGCCGGAAGGAAACGCAAGAGCACGATGGTTCACGTGCCGAATCAGTTACGCTGCAATCAATTGCAGCGTGACTGATTCAATGACCGCCGCATCGTCGGAGGGACAAACGAGATGAGAAGATGCACCACACAAAGACCGGCCTGGAGCATAGCCACGGGCAGCGACACCCGCAAACTATACACAAACAAAGCGTAAACCTTTGCGCGAAGTGCGTCGTCCAACTGACTGCAAGCACTAAATGTTTGAGGAGCGGGAATGCGGCGAGTTACATGGATGTGCGCCACGTTGGCGGCAGCGACTGTGATGTTGAGCGGTGAGCTTGCCGCGCAAGGTTCAACCGTGGGAGCGCCCGGCGGCGCACAGACCGCACCCAGCAGTGCTCCAAATCAAACAGGCCAGGCTGCCGCAGTGCAGCCGGCGCAGGGCGGCAAGCTGCATGGAGTTGTGAAGAGCGGCAATACTCCGCTGCCCGGCGTAACGGTGACCGCGCAGAACACGCTCACGGGCAAGAAATACGCCACTACGACCGACATTACCGGCACGTGGTCGTTGACCGTGCCGCAGAATGGGCGCTACGTGATCCGCACGCAGTTTGCGGCTTTTGCGGCCAGTTCGCAGGAGGCGCTGCTGAATGCAGCGAGCCATGATCAGGCAGTGAATTTTGCATTGACTCTGGCCTCGCGCGTGGTTGAGCAGCAGCAGACAACAGCGAGCGCAAGCCAGCAAACCGCGCAAGCCGCCATGCAGCAGATGACCGGCAGAGGCGCCGAGAATATGAGCCTGGTGAGTTCGCTCTCGAGCGACACCGATACCGAAAGCGGATCGGCTGGGGTGAGCGGCGCTGCGTTGCCCTCAGCTGCTTCCAATACGGATTTCAGTTCGGACTCGGTTTCAATCAGCGGGCAATCCGGCCAGGTGAGTTCGATGGTTGGCCAGGGTCTTGATGAGATCAGAGGCCAGATGGAAGCGATGCTCGCAGCGAATCCCGGGCAGGCTCCAACGGGCGCGCCAGGATTGTTTGGCGGCGGTGGTGGCGGCGGCTTTGGCGGCGGCGGCGGCGTTGGCGGCATGGGCGGAGGATTTGGCGGTCCGATGCTGGGCGGCGGTGGCCCCGGCG
>CAYZVG010000294.1:0-4291 GCA_964481595.1 uncultured Occallatibacter sp.
CAACAAGAATGCTGCTCGGCGCGTACGCGTTGCGGGCAAGATTCTCGCCGTCATTTATGGTTCGGGACAAGATGCTGTAGCCATTGAGGTAGATCCCAAGCAGATTTCGAGGATTCTCTACTCCGAGACCGGCCACAACACGATTTTCGATGTCGAGGTTGAGGGTCATCCCGCGGCCAAGGCCATGGTTGTCGACTGGCAGCGCGAGCCGATCAAGGACCAGTTGATTCACATCGACCTGAAGCGCATTGCGCTGGACAAGGTTTTGCGCGTGAGCGTGCGCGTAAAGCTGCTTGGCATCCCGGTGGGCGTCAAGGCAGAGGGCGGCATTCTCGACCAGGTATTGCGCGAGGTCGAAATCGAGTGCCTTCCCGGCGACATTCCCACGCACATCGATTTGGACGTGAGTAATTTGGCCATGTATCAGGCAGTGCGCGTGAGCGATCTGCCTCACTCCGGCAAGGTGAAGTACCTGAATGCGGAAGACGCTACCGTGGCCCACGTGATATCGATTCGCGAGGAAGTGGCACCGGCAGCCGAGACGGCTGACGCAGTTGCAGCGGCGGGCGCCGCAGCTACTACGGCTGAGCCGGAAGTGGCCAAGAAGGGCAAGCCCGAGGCTGAAGCTCCGGCAAAGAAGTAATCCGTGGCGGACGCAAGCCAGTTTGCAGGCCGGCGAGCCCCATTCCTTATCGTGGGGCTCGGCAATCCCGGTCTTGAGCATCAATGGACTCCGCACAACGCGGGATTCATGGCCATCGACCGCATCGCCCTGCAGGAAGGGGTTGTGGTCCAGAACCGGCGCTGCCGGGCCGTTACGGCAACCTGCCAGATGGCAGGCCGCCAGGTGGTCCTGGCCAAACCGGAGACGTTTATGAACCTGAGCGGGCTTTCAGTGGCCGCTTTGGTTGAAGAGTTTGATGCGGACCCAGGGAAAGACCTGCTTGTTATCCATGACGAGCTCGATCTGAATCTGGGAACGTTCAAGATCAGGGAGCGCGGGTCGGCCGCGGGACACAACGGAGCCCGCAGCATCATCGGCTCCCTGGGCACTCAAGAGTGGTTGCGGCTGCGCATCGGCGTGGGATTCGACTTGCCCGCCGAGGCAGTTGCCGCAGGCGGCGGAAGGCGTGGAGGCAAGGACTACCTGCTCTCGCCCATGCGCAAGGCGGATTTGACGGTGATGGACGAGGTTCTCGACCGAGTGGCAACAGCTACACGGCGGATCCTGGAAAAAGGACCGGCGGCCGCGATGAACGAGTTCAATCGGAAGGAGGACAGAGACCGGGGATCGGGGAACAGGGATGAGGATTGAAAGCTGCTGCAAGCGCAGGGTCTTCATCATTCGCTGTTCACGGTTCCGAGATCGCTGTCCACTGTGAGGAAACAAGATGTCGCGTGTATATGAGGTTATGTTTATCGTTCGGCCCGATACGGCCGATGAGGAAGTCGACAAGCTGATTGCCGGCTTTACAGCCACGATCACGTCCGGTGGCGGCGTGGTGAAAACCGTTGAGAAGATGGGCCGCCGCAAGCTCGCCTACATGGTGCGCAAGTTCAACGACGGCAACTATGTTCTGCTGACAATTGAGGCGAATGGCGCTACCGTGCTCGAACTCGAGCGCCGCCTCCGCGTTACCGAGCCGGTGATCAAGTTCATCACCGTGCGCATTGACGAGGAAGAGAAGCGCCTGGCCAAGGTGAAGGCATTGCGTGGTGTCCGCCGCAAGACGAGTGCGGAAACATCTGTGCCTGCCGCGCCCGCAGCGGTTGCCGCACCAGCTCCAGTTGCCGTTGCGGCTCCGGTTGTAGCTTCAGCTCCGGTTGAAGCCGCAGAGCCGGCACAAGCCAACGCCTGAGCAGATTGCCGTTCATCGCCGCCGGCACCTGTGGCCTGGCGGCCAGACCTATCGCTTGGCGACACCGCTGACCGCGGCCCGCTGAGCAAGAGAGTAAATGAGGAAACACTATGGCTGACGAAGTACAAGCAAAGTCGCCCGAATCGGGCGCGGCACCACAAAGCGAAACACCCAGCGCACCACGTCCGGCGGGACGTCCGGGTGGTCCGCGTCCGGGTGGTGGACCTGGCGGCCGCGGCAAGTTCTTCCGCCGCAAGAAGGTGTGCAAGTTCTGCACCGAGAAGATCGATGCGATCCCGTACCGCGATGTGCGGTTGCTGCAGGGGTTTGTTGCCGAGCGCGGCAAGATTGTTCCCCGCCGGCTTACGGGTGTTTGCACCACGCACCAGCGCCGTTTGACCCGCGCCATCAAGCAGGCCCGCAACATCGCTCTGCTGCCGTTTGCCACCAGGCACTAGGGACTTGCAGGAGATGTCTCCGGCTGGCTATTGGCCAATGAAGCGGCGATTGACCGCACATTGACCGAGCGAAAAGGAATTGGACTTTAGCCTCCGAGACAATTCCGCGGCGATGCGCATGGACGGGCGCAGACTGACGAAGCGGTCGAAGACTCCATCAATCTGGAGTTGAAGACCGGTGCCTGGAGTTGAACTGGCACAAGACGATTGACGAAGAATCTGGAGAGTTTCACATGGAAGTTATTCTGAAGGAAGACGTACCCAACCTGGGCCTTCGCGGAGACGTGGTGAAAGTGGCCGAGGGCTATGGACGCAACTACCTGCTGCCCCGCAAGATGGCGATGCAGGCCAACGAGGCCAACAAGGCGGTCATTGAGCAGATGAAGGCCGCGGCAGCACGCCGTTCAGCCACTGAGAAGGCTCAGGCCGAGGAAGCTGCCGCCAAGCTGCAGCCGGTAGAGCTGAGCTTTACCCGCAAGTCGGGCGACGGGGGCCAGTTGTTTGGCTCGGTCACCTCCGCCGACATTGCAGCGGAGCTTGCGAAGCTGGGCTTTGACGTGGATCGCCGCAAGATCCAACTCAGCGAGCCGCTGAAGCAGGTGGGCGAGTACACCGTGAGCATCAAGCTGCACCGCGAAGTGAGCGCTCACATCAAGGTGAACGTTGTGGCCGAGGTCGAAGAGAAGGCCGCAGACGAAGCACCCGCGGCGGAAGCTCCCAAGGCGGAAGCCGCAGCCGAGTAGTCAAACGATTGCAGCCGCTTCCCGGGATTAGCGAGAGGCGGCGCACCGTCTGTTTTGCAGGCGGGCTATCAATGACTTGGTTGGAAGAGTTCCTTTGGCGGCACGCCTCCCTGGAGGACGATGAGCCTCTTGATTGCCTTGGCCATCTTGGCCTGGAAGCCGAGCCACTGGTCGGCCTTGCTGAGCGAAAACAACAGCCGGATACGGTTGGTGGGGGCGCTTTCGTCCACCTGGTTCATCTTGTCGTAGCAGATTCTCGCTTTTGTTTCGCTCACTGAGACTAGCGTGAGGCGCAAGAGCTTGTCGCGCATCTGCTGCGAATCGCTGGGGTCGAAGATGTCCCACGCCATATCATTCGTATTGAGCGCATTGAGAAAAAGATCGCAATGGCCGCCCGGCTGTGCGATGGTCATCACGTTTTTCTCCCAGTTGTAAGTGACTTCGACGTTATCGTTGATGCCGTCGTCGGGCGTGAGCAAGAGCAGGGCGCTGCGCACATATTCGAACAGTTCCGGAGCCGTCGCCTCTGGCTTTGGCTCGGGCTTGGACTTGTGATTCGCGGTTTGTGCCGGGCACGCGGGAAGAATAGCGATCAGCGCCGCGGCGCCAATGCGTGCAAATAGCCTCATGAGGCACTCCTCCTTAGTATCGAATGCGTCAACCAGGCACATGCCGTTCGCGTAGAGAAGCTTGGACGGCGGAAGTTTTCTTCACCGGCAATTCCGATGCCGATTACGATTCCAAGGCTGCCTCACGGGCAACACTGGTGTTTTCATTCCACGTGCGCAGAGTATAGCCCTGCGGCGGCAGAGGAATCACTCACAATCGCCAGCGGCCGGTTTCTGTCGGTGCTGAGAGTCGGCACCGCGGCCAGCAGGCTCCGCGTGTACTCGTGCTTGGGCGCAGTCAACAACTCTACCGTTGGGCCGGTTTCAACGACACGCCCGGCGCGCATGACCGCGATGCGGCCGGCTACTTGGCCAACCACGGCAAGGTCGTGCGAGATGAACAGCATGGCCAGGCCATATTGCTGCTGAAGGCCGCGCAGCAGTTCCAGCACCTGCGCCTGCACGGTTACGTCGAGTGCGGTCGTGGGCTCATCGGCAATGAGCAGACGCGGCTCGTTGATGAGCGCCATGGCGATGAGAATCCGCTGGCGCTGGCCGCCTGAAAACTGGTGCGGATAGTCGCCGTAGCGCTCGGCGGCATCGGGCAGATCAACAGCTTCGAG
>CAYZVG010000295.1:0-4238 GCA_964481595.1 uncultured Occallatibacter sp.
CTATTTCTGATTGCCGGGCTTGAAGTTTGCCGCGAGTGGATCGCCATCAATGTTCCCAATACGACCGGGCCGCGGCGTCTGTTTGCGCTGACCACAAAGAACTGGGGCTTGCAGTGGCTGGTGTGGCTGTGCGCGCCCATGGTGGTGGGCATTGCGCTAAAGGTGTGGAACGCGCTGCGCATTGAGCTGAAGCTGGAGGAACAGAAGCGTCTGCTGCTGGAGGCGCGTCTGGATGCGCTGCAGCGGCAGATCAATCCGCATTTCTTGTTCAACACGCTCAACTCGATTGCGGCGCTGGTGCGCAGCAAGCCGGAGATGGCGCGCGACTTGACGGTGAAGCTGGCCAACATATTGCGGGCGCTGCTGAAGGATCACGACACGTATGTTCCGCTGCGCGACGAGCTGCGCTTTACCGACGATTATCTCGACATTGAGGTGGTGCGGTTTGGTGCGCACAAGCTGCGGGTGGAAAAAGAGATCGATCCGCGCACGCTGGAGGTGATGGTGCCCAGCATCCTGCTGCAGCCGTTGATTGAGAACAGCATCAAGCATGGGCTGGAGCCGCGCATCAACGGTGGAACGGTGACGGTGCGCAGCCGGCTTGAAGGCGAGCGGGTGCTGATTGAAGTGATCGACGATGGGGTGGGCATGGGCACACGGCCGGCCTCAGCGTTGCGGCGCACCGGCGCGGGGATCGGCATGAAAAACGTGCGGGAACGGCTCGAAGTGCTTTACGGCGGGCAGGCGCGGTTTGAGGTGGTTTCGAATCCGGGGCGCGGCACTCAGGTGACGATCGAGATTCCCGCGGTGCAGGCAGGAGTTGATGCGGAGAGTTGACGACTCAGGCCACGCGAGTCGCTTTTTCTTCTTGCGCGGGGCGGTTGGCTGTATCCTCTAGAACATGGTCCGATTCACGGTGCTGGCCTCGGGTTCGAAAGGCAACAGCACAGTTGTCTCCGGCGGACGCACACGCATTCTGGTGGATGCGGGGCTGAGCTGCCGGGAGCTTTTCCGGCGCATGAGGCTGGCAGGCGAGGAGCCGGAGACGCTGGACGCGATCCTGATTACACACGAACACATGGACCACGTGAACGGGCTTGCCGTGACCGCGCGCAAGCTGGGAATCCCCGTGTACTTTACCGAGCCGACGCACCGAGCGTGGATGCGCTGCCTGAGTCCGCGCCGGCAGATGAGCTACGCGCAATGGCTTGAACAGGTTCGCAAGCAGGCGGCCGAGCGCAGGGCGGAGGCAGAGTTGGCCGAGGGCGACCCGGAAGAGGCGGAGTGCGAGGTCTCGCTTGAAGCGGCTGCAGATGCAGCAGTATGCGAGCCGGAGCCAGTAGCTGCGCCTGAGGCAACGTCGCCGGATGCGGAGAAGACTCCCACGCGCAAGCAAGATCCCACGTGGCTGCCTGCGGTGGAGTATTTTGAGGCTGGCAAGCCGTTCGCAATTGGCGACATTGCCGTGAGCCCGTTCACCATTCCGCACGACGCCGCCGATCCGGTGGGGTTTGTGTTTTGCGCGGAGGGAGTGCGGCTGGCGGTGGCCACCGATCTGGGCTACATTCCGCCGAATGTGAACGCACAGCTAAAGGGCACAGACCTGTTACTTTTGGAATCAAATCACGATCTGGAGATGCTGCGTGACGGTCCGTACCCGTGGTCTGTAAAGCAGCGGGTTTCGTCCAGGGTAGGACATTTGTCAAACGAAGCGGCGGCTGGGTTTCTTGAAAAGAGTTACGACGGCCAGGCAGCATACGTGATTTTGGGGCATCTATCTGAAAGTAATAATCTTCCTGAGCTGGCGAGGGTGTCGGCTGAGCGCGCGCTCAACGGCCGGGCGAGCCTTTTGGCAAACCGGCTGTTGCTGGCATCGCAACACGAGCCCCTTTCTTCTATCAGTTTTTGAGGGAAAAGAGTTACAATAGTAAGAAGCAGGCATCTGTGGAAAATGTGGCCGTTGAGTGAATTACGGACACGATCCGATGCCATCACGAGGCGAATCTATGCGGGCTGGGCTGAATCAACAGATTCAGGGGAAGCGATCGTATAGTGCAGAGTCCTCAGTTCCGCATACATATTTTTTTGGGGTGAGTTTTTATGTCTATGGCAAGTGACCGTTGTACGGATCGAGTCGTAGGCGCCATTCTTGCAAGCTGGCGGTACGACATTTCGGGAATCTCTCCCGAGATGCGCAAGGACTACGAGCAACATTTCGCAGAATGTGCACGCTGCAGCGCGCGGCAGAAAATCCACCGCGGAATCGATGGGACCCTGGCAGTTCTTACATCCCTCTCGGCGCTATTTTTCCTGTTTGCGCTCGCGGCGCTTAAGCACATTAAACCGCTGGAGCATGTAGCCTTCAACCTGTTTGGGCTGGATGTTTCAGACATGTACCACATGCTGTTTTCGGCTGGAATTGCCGGGCTTTGCTTCTCAGTGATTGCGTTGGCGCTGGTGCTGACGGCTACGCCCGCACCGTCGTATTTGGGCGGGATTGCGGCAGAACGCGCCAAGCAGATTGAAGAGATGCTGCCTGAGGCGATCCGGTCGATTAAGTTGCGGTAGAGCAAATTGCGGTAAGCAATTCGGTAAATGGAAATCAAAGGCCTCCCCAAGCGGGAGGCCTTTGTGCGTGGTGAGTGGCTGCGTTATTTATGCCTTGATGGGAACGCGCATGTCGCCGCCGGTCATCTCCTTGGGCAGGCCCAGGTCGAGCAGGTTGAGCAGGGTTGGCGAGATGTCGCGGAGCGATCCATCGGTGCGCAGGCGATAGTGGTTGGCGTTTTCGCCGACGTAGATGAAGGGCACCGGATTGGTAGTGTGCGCGGTATGCGGGCCGCCGGTGACCGGGTCGACCATCATCTCGGCATTGCCGTGGTCGGCGGTGATGATCCAGTTCCCGTTCTTCTCGCGAATGGCCTTGTAGATGCGGGCCAGTTGCGCGTCGACGGCCTCAATGGCCTTGATGGTCGGCTCCAGCTTGCCGGAGTGGCCCACCATGTCGGCGTTGGCAAAGTTGGCGACTACCAGATCGAATGCGGTGTCGTTGACGGCCTTCACGATGACGTCGCCGATGGCTTCTGCCTTCATCTCAGGAGCGAGGTCATAGGTGGCCACCTTCAACGAGGGAATCATGGCGCGGTCTTCGCCGGGAAAGGGAATCTCAATGCCGCCGTTGAAGAAGTAGGTGACGTGCGCGAACTTTTCGGTCTCGGCCACGCGCAGGTTGCGCAGTTGATGCTGCGAAAGAATGTTGGCCAGGATGTTATCCATCGACTCAGGAGGGATGACCACGGGCAGCTCGTAGAGCTTGTCGTACTGGGTCATGCAGAGGTAGTGCAGATTCTTGGGAATCTCGCGGCGAGGGATGATCTCGTCGAGCGATTCCCAGCCTTCGAGGTCGCGGCCGCCTTTCTTGTTGAGGCCGCTTTCGCGGGCCAGCACGCGCGTGATCTGCCGTGCGCGGTCGGCGCGGAAGTTGAAGTTGATGCACACATCCTCGTCGCGAATCTGGCCGACGGGCTTGCCGGCCGCATCGACCACCACGAAGGGAATGATGAACTCGTCGGTGATGCCGCTGTTGTAGCACTCCTTGATGCGCGCCACGGGGTTGGCATAAGCGCCTCCCTCGGCTTTGCCGGTGACCATTGCGTCGAATGCCTTGCGCTCGCGCTCCCAGCGCTTGTCGCGGTCCATGGCGTAGTAGCGGCCGTTGATGCTGGCCACTTTTCCCACGCCGTACTCGCGCATCTTCTGCTCAAGCTGGGAGATGTAGCCTGCGCCTGAAGTGGGTCCGGTGTCGCGGCCGTCCATGAAGGCGTGCACGAAGACGCGCTCCACGCCGTATTCACGCGCGATCTTAAGCAGCGCGTAGAGATGATTCTGGTGGGAGTGCACACCGCCGTCAGAGACCAGGCCGAAGAGATGCAACTGGCGACCGCCTTCGCGCGCGCGCTGCATGGCCTGCACGATCGCCGGGTTCTTCTGGAACTCGCCGTTGGCAATCTGCATGTCGATGCGCGTGATATCCATCTGCACAATGCGGCCTGCGCCGATGTTGAGGTGGCCCACTTCGCTGTTGCCCATCTGACCGTCGGGCAGGCCGACGAAGTGCTCAGAGGCGCGAATGAGCGCGTTGGGGTACTCGCGGAGCAGCGTGTCGTATGTGGGCTTGCGGGCAAGCGCAATGGCGTTGTTGGCGGTTTCGGCGCGATAGCCCCATCCGTCGAGGATGG
>CAYZVG010000296.1:0-4221 GCA_964481595.1 uncultured Occallatibacter sp.
TTACCGCCAAGACGTGAATCCATCCTCACGCCTCAATCTGCAACATACAAGGTCTCCGGCGGTTTGCCTGCGTCCACACGCTCCATCCGAATGCAATCGTCCACAGGGCAAACGAGCGAGCAAAGATTGCAGCCCACGCACTCTGTCTCGTCCACGCGCGGTATACGCTCAAGCGGCGTGGGATAGTCACCCAGCGTTGTCACTTCGCGCTCCTTGCGCGTCACCGGCGTTTCCGCAATTGCTGCGCGGCTCTGCATCTCGCGAGCGGCAGGTGTGGTATGCAGTTCCACATGCCCGTCCACTGGCCCTGAGACGCGATCCAGATGAATACACTGATGCGCGCCGTCCCAGCAGGCAATGTGGCAAAGGTCGCAGCCAATACATTTTTGCTCGTCGATGTGCGCGACGATTTTGTAGTTCAGGTTCAAGTGTTTCCATTCGGTCACGCGCTTGAGCGAGAGCCCCCGGAATTCTTCAATGGTCTTGAAGCCTTTCTCGCGCATCCAGTTGTCGAGTCCCTCGGCCATATCCTCCACAATGCGATAGCCGTAGTGCATCACCGCGGTGCACACCTGCACCGTGCCGCAGCCCAGCAGAATAAACTCTGCGGCGTCGCGCCAAGTAGCAATGCCGCCGATCCCGGAGAGTGGCAAAGCAGATTCGGGGTCCGACATGATCTCCTGCGCCATGTTCAGCGCGATTGGTTTTACGGCCGGTCCGCAATAGCCGCCATGCGAACTCTTGCCATCCACATTCGGCCGCGGTGTAAATGTGTCAAGATCGATGCCGGTAATCGAATTGATGGTGTTGATAGCGGAGAGTGCGTCTGCGCCGCCACGTTTGGCTGCGCGCGCAATGGTGCGGATGTCCGTGATATTCGGCGTGAGTTTAACCAGCACTGGAGTACGCGCCTTCTCCTTCACCCACTCTGTAATCATCTGCGCATACTCCGGTACTTGCCCTACTGCCGAACCCATGCCTCGTTCGCTCATGCCGTGCGGGCAGCCAAAATTCAATTCGAGTCCGTCCGCTCCCGCACCTTCCGCTCGTGCAACAATGTCGTGCCACGCTTTGCGGTTTGAGGCAACCATCAACGACGCAATCACCGCGTTGTGCGGATAGCGCTTCTTCACTTCCGCCATCTCGGACAAGTTGACTTCAACGCTGCGGTCGCTGATGAGCTCGATGTTGTTGAAGCCCATCATCCGCAACCCATTCCAATCTGTCGCGGAATAGCGCGAACTCACATTGGTCACCGGTTCGCCAATGGTCTTCCACACAGCACCGCCCCATCCCGCTTCAAAGGCGCGCATAATCATCTCGCCAGTATTCGTCGGCGGCGCGGAGGCCAGCCAGAATGGATTCGGCGAATTGATGCCGCCGGCAAACCCGCGAACACGAATGTCAGGCATGAGCCTCCTCCGCAATCTTCAAGATCGCGTTCGCCGCGCGTTTGCCGCTGGCGACTGCATCCACCACTTCGCGTCCGCCGTTTACGCAGTCGCCGCCGGCAAAGTAGCGTGGGTTCCCCGTCTGCCCGGTAGAGTGATCGGCGACAATACATCCGTCGCGCACGTCAACGCCGCGTAGATCGTGGATCAGATGCGCGAGTGGTGATTGACCGATAGCCGGCACAATCTGGTCGCATTCAATCGTGAAGTGAGAATCCGGGAGCGGGAGCAATTTGTTGTCCACCTGATGCACCTGGACCGTATCGAGCAAAAGGCGTCCATGTTCGCTTTTGCGAATCGCGAGCGGTTGCCTGCGCCACAGAAACTGCACGCCCTCTTGCTTGGCGTGTTCGTACTCAAAGTCGAATGCAGACATATCGCTCTCGCCGCGGCGATAGAGCAGATAAACAGCGTGCGCACCCAGGCGTCGCGCGGCATTCGCGGCATCAATCGCCGTATTGCCCGCGCCGACCACAACCACAGTCCCATCAATCCGGCGTATGTGTCCGACTTTGTAGCCGGCGATGAGTTCAAGCGCGTTGATCACGCCGTCGCTGTCCTCGCCAGGAATGCCGAGTTGCTGCATCGCTCCAAGTCCGACGCCGACAAATACATAGTCGAACTCCGATTCGAGCGCTTCAAGCTCGGCTGCCGAATTGATACCTGTGCCAAATCGAAAATCGACGCCCATGCGGCGGATCATCTCCACTTCATGCAGGCTGTCCGCCGTGCGCAGCTTATATTCAGCCACGCCGTATGTATTCAAGCCTCCAGGCAGCGAGCGGCGCTCAACGACAGTTGCGTGCGCGCCCTGCCTCACCAGTTCTGCAGCACATGCAAGCGATGCCGGACCCGCGCCAATGCAGACAACACGCGGTGCTGATGCTGCCCGCATCGCCACTGGCAGCACTTCTCCCGACTTATGAAAGCTATCCATCGCGTGTCGCTGCAGGAGCCCTATCTGGATAGGCTTTCGATTCTGCCGATGCAGCACGCAAGCTCCCTCGCACAGCACCTCAACCGGGCACACGCGCGAGCAACTTGAGCCAAGAATGTTCGCGTCAAGAATGCGAAGCGCGGAGCCCCGCAGGTTGCCCGATGAAATGCGTTTGATAAATCCCGGCACGTCGATATGCGTTGGGCATGACGCCGTGCAGGGCGCATCGAAGCAGTTCAGGCAGCGATTGGCCTCGATCTGCGCGGCCTGCGCCGTCAGAGGCGGCTTCAATTCGCCAAAACGCTCACGCAGTTTTTCGTCGTCTGGTAATATTGCGCTGCTCATAGCAACCCCGAGGTACAGCACGATTGGGTTGTTTCAATTCAAGGCTCGGTCTTCGTTACAGGCGTCTAAGATGCCACCAGCGGACCGTACAGATCGGGCCGGCGATCGCGATAGAACTGCCAGATGCGGCGCACTTCGGCAATCTCGTCAAGATCCAGATCTTTGGTCAGCACTTCGTCCTTGTCGCGCGATGCCTGAGCAATCACCTGGCCGCGCGGATTGGCAAAGTAGCTTGATCCGTAAAACTCGCCGATATTCCAGGGCGCTTCGGTTCCAACACGATTGATGGCTGCAATGAAATAGCCATTAGCGACGGCATGGGCCGGCTGCTCCAGCGTCCAGAGATATTCGCTCAACCCCGCCACCGTAGCCGACGGATTGAATACTATCTCCGCTCCGTTCAATCCCAGGCAGCGTGCACCTTCGGGGAAATGCCGGTCGTAGCAGATGTACACGCCGATCTTCGCAAATCCGAGATCGAAGACCGGGTAACCCAGGTTGCCTGGACGAAAGTAGAACTTCTCCCAGAAACCGGGCGCAAGGTGCGGAATGTGCGTCTTCCTGTATTTGCCCAAGAACGTTCCGTCGTTCTGAATCACGGCAGCGCAGTTGTAAAAGACGCCTTCCTGCTCCACCTCATAGACCGGAACCACCATGGCAATCCGCAGTTCCTTCGCCAGCGACCGCATCAGAGAGACGGTTGGGCCTGAAGGAACTGGCTCGGTGGCCTCGTACCATTTGGTGGATTGCTCCGCGCAAAAATACGGGCCGTTGAAAATTTCTTGCAGGCAAACAATCTGTGCGCCCTCCGCGGCAGCTTTGCGGATGAGTCCCACGTGCTTTTCTACCATGGCCTTTTTTTGCGTGGCCAGCGGCTCAGTAGTGGGAGTGGCGATTGAAGCCTGAATGATCGAACAGCGAACTATCCGTGGCATTTTCTGGTCTCCATCGACGAAAAAGTAGATTGAAGTTGAAGTTATCTGAAACACGCTCATTGGGCAATGGCCATATTGCGCGCATTTCGGCGGTAGCGAATCGCATCCGCGATTTCGCTCTATGTTCTACGATAACTCCATGGGTTCGCTGCTTGAAATTCATAACCTGCAGGTTCGCTTCGGAACGGTGGAGGCAGTGCGCGGCGCAAGCCTGAGCATTGACGAGGGCGAAGTGCTGGGCGTGGTGGGCGAGTCGGGCTCTGGAAAGAGCGCAACCGCGCTTGCTACCATGGGATTACTGGGTCCGTCCGCTCTGGTCAGCGGAAAAATCCTGTGGCGCGGTGTCGATCTTCTCTCGCAACCCGAGCGCAACTGGAGGCAACTGCGCGGCCGCGAGATCGCCATGATCTTCCAGGAACCGATGACCGCCCTCAATCCTGTGATGTCGATCGGCCGCCAGGTAGCAGAAGCGGCCCAGGCTCACTCAGCTGCGTGGACCGGCCAGGAAGCCAAGAGGAAGGCCATCGCTGCGCTCGAAGCTGTTGATCTGCCC
>CAYZVG010000297.1:0-4203 GCA_964481595.1 uncultured Occallatibacter sp.
CGCGCGCCGTGCAAAGCGCCGGCACCTCCCGCACGGAGTCGGGCAAGATCAACCAGATTGCCGCCGCGGCACAGGAGATGACGGCGACCATCGGCGAAATCAGCCACAATTCTGAGAGTGCTGCCAATGCCAGTCGCGAGTCGGCCCAGACTGCCGAGCAGGGAGGGGCAGTGATGCAGGCCGCCTCCGTGACCATGGAAAAGATTGCCGCAGCCACAAGTGTCGTCTCCGACAAGATGGCGGCGCTGGCGAGCCGCTCAGAGGAGATAGGCAAGGTGGTGAGCGTGATTCAGGAAATCAGCGAACAGACCAACCTGCTGGCCCTGAATGCCGCCATTGAAGCAGCACGCGCCGGAGAGCATGGCCGAGGATTTGCCGTAGTTGCCGGCGAGGTGCGGCGCCTGGCGGAGCGCACCAAGACGGCGACCGAGGAGATCGCAGGGACGATTCGCAGCATTCAGGATGGAACCCGCGAAACGTTGCAGGTGATGGCCGACAGCCGCACGGCAGTCGAAAGCGGCATGGAAGAAACTTCGAATGCGCGCAAGACCCTCGATGCCACGATCACATCCTCAAAGCAGTTGGAGCAGCAGATTAACCTGATCGCGACCGCAGCGACTGAACAGGCATCGGCATCAGGCGAGATTTCCGATTCTGTCGGCCAGATTTCGCAACTCGCGCTCGAAAACACGAACGGCGCTGAAGAGGCCGTAGCGGCACTCAAAAATCTGAGCTCTCTGGCCTCGGAACTGGATGGCATGATCCGCCAGTTCAAGCTCGATGAGGAGACACAGAGCGGCGGCAGATTCACTGCCAAGCCGCATTCGGCACAGCACTCGGCCGTGCGCACGACGGCATAGGCAATTGCTCTCGGGCCGGCACCCAAGCGGCCTCAAGTCAGGTGGGCACCCCAGTTCTGCGGCGCCGGCAAGCGGTCCCAAATCCCTCGCCGGCGCTGCCCGCCTGCTCCGCACGCTAAGCATGTCGCAACCTCACAAGGCCGATTTCCTCACTCGTTAACAATTCCCTGATATTCATCTCCCTGCGCGGCTCCCTCCGGTACAGTTATTCTTGAAATACGACCAACCCTCTCGGGAGCTGTACCCGGTCTTGCGGCGCGCCGCCGCCAACATTCGAACGAAAGCAGGAGAGACCTAGATGAGTGCCGTACAGTATGACCTCATCGTCATCGGCTCCGGGCCCGCCGGGCAGAGGGCCGCAGTTGCCGCGGCGAAGAATGGCAAGCGCGTAGTCGTGGTCGAGGCCCGCTCCGTTGTCGGGGGCGTGTGCATCAACACCGGCACCATCCCCTCAAAGACCATGCGCGAGGCCGTGCTGCATCTCTCCGGTTACAACTACCGCACAATTTATGGCGTGAACTACCGCGTGAAAGAAAAGATCTCCATGGCGGACCTGGCCTTCCGCGTCCAGGCGGTGATTAAGACCGAGGTGGACGTGACCGAGGCGCAATTGTCGCGCAACGGCATCGACATCGTGCATGGGATCGCCCATTTCGTCGATCCCCACCAGGTGCGCGTGGATGGCCCAGGGACCGACGCGACGCTCCAGGCAGGACAGATCATCATTGCTGTCGGAACCAAGCCAGCTACCTCCGACAAGGTGCCGGTGAACGGCAAAACCATCATCAACAGCGACCAGATTCTGGGACTTGAGTCGCTGCCAAAGTCGTTGATCGTGGTGGGCGGCGGTGTCATCGGCGTGGAATACGTTTGCATGTTCGCCGTTCTCGGTGTGCGCGTTACGCTGATTGAAAAACGCAACCGCCTGCTCGAGTTCGCCGACCAGGAGATTATCGAAGCCCTTAGCTACCACCTCCGCGACAGCCGCGTGACCATGCGGCTGGGCGAAGAAGTTGAAAGCGTGGAGGAGCCGACGCCGGGCACGGTAATCGCAAATCTTGAAAGCAAGAAGAAGGTCTCGGGCGATGCGCTGCTCTACGCGGTAGGCAGGCAGGGAAATGTCGACGACCTGAACCTGGCCGCCGCAGGCCTTGAAGCAGACCAGCGCGGCCGCATTGCCGTGAATGAACACTACCAGACGAAAGTACCGCACATCTTCGCCGCAGGCGACGTTGTTGGCTTTCCGTCGCTGGCCTCGGTTTCAATGGAGCAGGGGCGAATTGCAGCCGCGCGCGCCTTCGACGACAAAGCAGCCAGCTCTAACCCCAGCTTTTATCCTTACGGCATCTATACGATTCCCGAAATCAGCTTCATCGGCAAAACTGAAGAACAGCTCACGGGCGAAGACGTGCCTTACGAGGTTGGAATGGCCTACTACCGCGAAGTGGCCCGAGGGCAGATTCGCGGCGACACCACGGGCCGGCTCAAGCTCATCTTTCACCGTGACACGCGCAAGGTGCTGGGCGTGCACATTATCGGCGAAGGGGCCAGCGAGCTGGTGCATATCGGCCAGGCGGTGATGACGCTGGACGGCACGGTGGATTACTTCATCGAAACAGTTTTCAACTACCCCACGCTCGCAGAATGCTACAAAGTGGCGGCATTCAATGGCCTGGGGCGATTGCACCGCTACCAGACGGGGTAAGCATGCAGGGGTCCGTCGCCGCCACCCAGTTGCGCTAACCGTCCCCAGGAGGGTGTTATGACTACCGCCATCGGCGTCGTCATGACCGAACATATCGTGACCGGCAGGCTAGTGGATCAGCGCCTGACCGGCAAGCTGCTGCGGTACCCCAACGACCCGGAAACGCAGGATGCGCTGGCAGCGATGCCCGCCGGCGACGTTATCGAGATTCTTGCCAGCCACATCGGCGAACTGGCTGGCGGTAGCGCTGAGCCAGTGGACGCGATCGGCGTAGCGGTCCCCGGCATTGTTCGCTCCGGGGTGGTGGAGGAGTCGCCCAATCTGCCGCAGTTTAAAGGCATGCGTCTGGCGGCCGCACTGACGTCGGCGCTGAAGGATCGTGGCATCGAGGCGCCAGTGCACGTGGCCAATGACGCTGACGCTATTGCCGCGGGCGTGGCTGCCACGCATGGGCGGCTTGAGAAGCTCACCCGCGTTTGGACCATTGGCAATGGCATCGGGTATGGCCGATGGCCCTATGTGGAAGGGGTTTGGGAAGGCGGGCACATCACTGTGACACTGGACCCGAAGGAAAAATACTGCGGCTGCGGCGGCGCCGGCCACCTGGAGGGAATCATGGGACATCGCGCCATGCGCCTGCGCTTTCTCGACCTGGAGCCTGAAGAAGTCTTTGCCAACGCCAGGCAAGGTGACCAGCGCTGCCGGGAGTTCGTTAACTTGTGGCACCGTGCGCTGGCCGCGGCAACCGCCTCATTCATTCACCTCGCCGGTCCGGGCCGCTTCTACTTCACCGGGCACAACGTCGGCTTCCTGGAGCTGCCGTTGTTGCGCAGTCACCTTGAAACCATGGTGCGGATGAGCCCACTGCAGAGCTTTTCGCTCGAGATCCTGCCTCCGAACGACGAAACCGCCTTGCTGGGCGCAGGCGTAAGCGCGTCGCTGGCCCTGGCCTAGGTTGTATCGACAGATAGAGGCGTGTGACGCTGGGAGCCAATTTTTACGAGATCAAGGAGCGAGGAACGACGGATACCCGGGGTCCCCAAGAATCGGTCTTTGATTCATGGGGTGGAGATACCGGGTGTCTCCTAGAGACGAGCGACACAGAGATCGGGGAAATTGGCCACAGCCTTCTGGGTTGCGGCGAAAATCGACTCATACTTCGTTGTCGTCCTCGCCTAGGAACAGCCTAAGCCTTCGTCCTCCGCCTCGTCTGGACCGATTTTCGCTCGGCAACGCACGCGCCTCTATCTGTCGATACAACCTAGTAAAGGTTCACCGCCTTCTCAGATACGTCCCTGAGAGCCGGTCGTGCCAGGTCAGGTTGCATTCGTCGAACAGGGCCCAGGCCAGTCCCAGGCCGAGCGGCAGCAACGACAACGGCAGCGCCATCAATCGCCGGTAGCGTTGAGCCCGAGTTGGGCCGTCCCCTTCGAGCGTGCTGAGCGCGATGCCGGCATACCACATCCCCGGCGTCGACTTGGCAAGCGTGAAGAAAAGCGTGAGATAGCTCGCGCCGATGGCGAGCAACACAAGCAAACCAATGACCGCTGCGGCCCGAGGGTTGTGGAGCCGGTTGGCATAAGTCGCGGCACTCATGGCAACCGCAGCGAAGGCTGCACTCACAAGAGAAACGTCAAC
>CAYZVG010000298.1:0-4188 GCA_964481595.1 uncultured Occallatibacter sp.
CACATACGGAAAATCGGCTTGATCTTGAACAGAGAATCTTTCAAAGCTGTTCCTGCCGACAATTTGAAATCCAAATGCAATTGCCCTGCAATCTGGCGGCCTGGATGCCGCGCCGGGGCCAATCCGCATCTAAAATAAAACCATGACTTCGCCATTGTCCTCGCGCCGCCGTTCCAAGCTGCCCCCGCCGGGCGAAACCGGCCAGGAGGCTCTCTACCTGCGCTCGCTGAGCGAACGCCAGGTCACGGTCACCATCAAACTGCGCGACGGAGAAACTGTGCGCGGCTGGATCGAGTATTTTGACGACGCCATGCTGCGCCTTACGCGCGAAGGGCACCCCAACCTGTTTATCTACAAACACCAGATCCGCTCCATCAGCGAAGCGGGCAAGCGCCGCGTGCCACGGCCGGCTGCGGCGAGTGGCGCACGAGCGAGCGAGGAAGCGTAGTGACCAGTGAGCGGCCTGTAAGTACTGAAGCGGCACAAGCAATCGAACAGAATCTGGTGTGGGTTCCTAAGGCGGCGGCCATTGCCCGCGAGGGCGGCGCGCGCCTGCGCGAATTTCTGGCCCAGGGCGTTGAAACCGAGTACAAGGGCGACGTGGACCTGGTCACGATTGCCGACCGCACCGTGGAAAGACTTATTCGCACGCGGCTGGGCGAGGCTTTCCCCGATCACGGCATCTACGGCGAAGAGGGCACGCGCGACCGCATGGAAGGCGAGTTCCGCTGGTACGTCGATCCGCTGGACGGCACAACGAACTTTGCGCATGGGTTTCCGCACTTCTGCGTCTCCATGGGACTGGAGCAGCGCCCGGCCGGCCTCAAGCCCGAAGAAGATGGAACGCTGGTCGCCGGTGTCATCTACGATCCCATGCGCGACGAGCTGTTCACCGCCGAGCGTGGCAAAGGCGCGTGGCTCAATGGCAAGCGGCTCCATGTCTCGCGCATCGCCGAGCTTGCCGAATCGCTGCTCTCCACCGGCTTTCCCAGCCGCAAGCGCCACGCCAGCCCCAACGTGCATTTTTATCAGGAGTTCACGCTGCGTTCGCACGGTGTGCGCCGCGCAGGTTCGGCCGCGCTCGACCTGGCCTATGTGGCCGCGGGCCGCCTTGAAACCTTTTGGGAGTTCAACCTGAACCCGTGGGATACGGCAGCCGGCATTCTGCTGGTCAAAGAGGCTGGCGGCAGTGTAACGGATTTCTCCGGCAACCCCGTCCGGCTCGATAGCCGCGAAGTACTGGCCTCGAACGGCCTCATCCATGCGGAGTTGGTGCGCTTATTTGGCGATCTGTTCGCCGGCCGCGATCTTGCGCCGATTCCCACCCCGCAGGAGTTCGCCGCCCACCGCGCCGCACGGGCCCGCCAGCAGTAGCAAAAAAGTTCCAATGATAACAAGAGCTGTCATCCTGAGCGAAAGGGGCCCCAAACGCTTTTCAGTTTGGGGGTGGTGAGTCGAAGGATCCGCGGTTGTTCTTCAACGAACTTCAGTGGCACCTCACTTGATGGCCTGCGAACCGGAGCGCCGGAGCCCCCGTTCCCGTAACGAACCTTCCCCGTCCCGTTACCGCATTTCAAAACCGCATCGCGCATCAGGGCATCATCTTTAGCCGCTGTATGCTACTATCAGCGTCGAGGAAATCAGTTCCCCGGAGAGAATATAAGATGGCCTACGTTATCGCAGAACCCTGTATCGGCACCAAGGACACCGCCTGTGTAGACGCCTGTCCGGTCGATTGCATCCACCCCAAGAAAGACGAAGATGGTTTCGGCTCCGCAGATCAGTTGTTCATCGATCCGGTGGAGTGCATTGACTGCGGCGCATGCGTGCCCGCATGCCCGGTATCGGCAATCTTTGCCGCCGACGACCTGCCTGAAAAATGGGCTCACTTTACCGAGAAGAACGCCACCCACTTCGGCCGCTAACGCCGCGCAGTCCGGCTGACGGTCGGCCTATTGCTCAAAAGCGAGCACCTTTACACAACAAGCGCGCATCCCGTTCAAAACGGAAGCGCGCTTGTTGTTTTAGAAACGATATTGAGTCGTGCAGCGCGTCTGCGACGCCATCTGCCAGTTCAAATCGGCGTCACAGCGAACTGCCGCGACAGCTATCGAACGGCGCAGATGCGCATTCAAAGCACGAGTCTCGCAAACCCTCGTCGACTCTGGCTGCGATCAAGCTGAGAAGTTGTGGCTGCTAGCGCGGTGAATCTGAAGTTCCTGCCATAGTTTACAAAGAACACCCGCAGATCCTTCGACTCACCACCCCCGAACTGAAAAACGTTCGGGGACCCGTTCGCTCAGGATGACGGTGCCTTTAATGGCGCGAACTTTAAACTCAGGACACTAGCGGCCGGCGTGCTCAAAGGCAAGGGCGGGAACGCCCTCTGCGACGCCAGAAACTGTGTCGATCGAACTCGCCGTGGGGACCGCGCAGAGCGCGAACCGTCCGTTCTCCATCTCGACGAATTCGATGTTATCGCCGGTCTTCAGTCCAAGCTGTTTACGAACACCCATGGGCAGGGTAATGCGGCCGTTGAAGGTGACCATTGCCGAATGCATGTGCTACCTCTGTAGTAATTCTAGCCTAGAAAAAGTTCCGATTTTGTGGAAAATCCCGCACTATGACAGGTGTAAGCCTCATCACATCAGCAAGATAAACGTTCCATGAGAATCAATTCGCCATCGTGAGCAGATTTTTTTCGGCCGGCCGCAAGCTCCGACTGAATGTCCGTCTAACGAGTTGAATCGGCATGATTTGCCTTAGCGCTCCAGCGCCGGGTTCCCAGGTGCGAAGATAGAAGTCGCATGGGCGTGCTCAGCTCTGAAGCCGTAGTTTTGCGCACCTGGCCGGTCCACGAGTCCGACCTGATCGTGAGCTTTTTCACGCGCGATTACGGCCGCATGAGGGGCGTGGCCAAGGCCGCGCTCAAAAGCCGCAAGCGCTTTGGCGGCGCGCTGGAGCCGATGACCGTGGCCCGCGCATGGTTCGCCGAGCGTCCGCGTCAGGAGCTGGTCCGTCTCGATCAGCTTGAAATTCTCCGCTCGCCGCTCTCGGCCCCCGTGGACCACCTGCGCATGGCCGTGCTCAGCCTCTACGCCGAGCTGCTGGACGAGGCGCTGCCCGAGCACGATCCGCAGGAGACGACCTTCCGTCTGCTGCTCGCGGTTCTGGAGCAGACCCACGTCGCCCAGACCCACATCGCCCAGACGCAAGGCGGACAGGCCAATGCGGCCGAGCCGGATCAAGCGCAGCTCAATGCGACTCAGCCCCATTCGACTGAGCCCTGGATGCCGCTCACCTACTTTCTGCTGTGGATGACGCGCCTGATGGGCCTGCTGCCTGACGTTCACCGCTGCACGGCATGCGGCGAGCCGCTGCAGGCCGAGGAGGTCTGGTTCCACAGTTACAGCGACGGCCTGTTCTGCGCGGTCCACCACAACGGCAACGCCGACGGGCTCACAACCGACTCCTGGCAACTGGCGCAGAGAATGCTGCGCTCGCCCGTCGCCGCCTTTGCCGCCGAGCCGTGGCCCCGCCGCCGCGCCCAGGACCTGCGCCGCTTCGCTCTGCAATCCATCGAGCGCCATCTGGAGCGCAAACTCCGCACCGCCGAAGCCCTCACCCGTCTGGGGGGATAACGTATAACGCAGCCGTAGACCGTGCGCGCATGGCCAGGCCAACATCAACAACCTTGGATTGCTGATCGGCCTATCACCCCAACTGATAAAATCAACATTCAGTCCCGTCGAGAGTGAGTTTTCTACCGTGGCAGCTAAAAAGATCTCCACGGCCGTCACCGCGGCCAAAGCTACACCCCTTACCTTCCAGGAATTGCTCTTCCGTCTGCAGGGCTTTTGGGCGGCGCGCGGATGCGTGCTGCAGCAGCCTTACGACGTTGAAGTGGGCGCAGGCACCATGGCCCCGGAAACCTTTTTGCGCGTGCAGGGCCCCAAGCCCTACCGCGTGGGCTATGCGCAGCCTTCACGCCGGCCGGCAGACGGCCGTTACGGCGAAAATCCCAACCGTCTGTTCAAGCACACACAGTTTCAGCTCATCCTCAAGCCGCCGCCGGTGAACGTGCAGGAGCTTTACCTCGAGTCGCTCGAGGCCCTGGGCATCGACCTGAAGCAGCACGACCTGAAGTTTGAAGAGGACAACTGGGAGTGGCCCGCCGGCGGCGCGTGG
>CAYZVG010000299.1:0-4183 GCA_964481595.1 uncultured Occallatibacter sp.
GCGGGCCATCGCCCACAATGCGGCCGTCGCGCATCAGAATCACGCGCTCGATCTCGGGCAGAATGTCGCCGAGGTGATGCGTCACCAGCACCAGACCGGTGCCTTCATTGGCCAGGCGGCGCATGGTTTGGCGCAGTTCGCGTTGCGCAGCAAGGTCCAGCGCGTTTGATGGCTCGTCAAGCAGCAGTTGGCGGGGCCGATGCACCAGCGCGCGCGCAATCACGATACGCCGCTTTTCTCCCGCGGACATGGTGCCCACCAGTTGATTGCTCAGATGCGTGGCCTCAATGCGCTCCAGCGCCTCTGCCGCCCGCTCGCGCATTTCGACGGTCACGATCAGATTCGGCCATAGCGTCGACGCAGAGAAGAAGCCTGCAATCACCGCATCCAGCCCAGTGGTAACGGCCGTGCGCTCTCCTGGAAGATCCGAGCCGACGACGCCGAAGTGCTTGCGCAACTGCGTCACGTCCCAGCGGTCGCGGCCAAAGATGCGCACGCGCATTCCCGGCTGCACAATTGGGTAGATCTGGCAGTTGATGGTGAGGATGAGCGTGGATTTTCCGCAGCCGTTGGGGCCCAGGATGGCCACGTGTTCTCCGGCGCGAATCTGCAGGTTCACATCCTGCAGCACCACGCGATCGCCGCGCGCAACGTTCACCTGGCGCAGGTCAAGAAAATTCGCTTCCGATTCAGGCGTTGTCAATTCGCCTGTTGTTGCCTTTGCTGTGCGAGTCTGCTCTGCCATTGTTGATTTCTCTGGAATATTGGCCTGTTTGCAGACCCTGATTCCTATCCGCTTCTGCTAGATTAAATGGGTTGACCGCGAACACCGACATGACTGACCTATCCAGATTGATCATTCCGCAAGGATTCCGCTTTGGCGCAACAAAGGCCGGCTTGAAAGCGAGCGGCCGTCCCGATTTTGCGCTGATTGTGGCCGATGTGCCCGCCAGCGCCGCCGCCGCGTTTACCTCAAACAAGGTGACTGCCGCGCCGTTGATTGTGGACAAGAGGCATTTGAGCGCAACCGGCGGCAAGGTGCGCGTGGTGGCTATCAATGCGGGCAATGCCAACTGCGCCGCAGGACAGGCCGGCCTGGATGCGGCCGTGGCCACCTGTGACGCCGCGGCTAAGATCTTCGGCTGCCGCAGCGAGGAAGTTTTTCCGTCGTCGACAGGCGTTATCGGCGTGCCGTTGCCCGCGCAAAAGCTGATCGATGCAATGCCCGCGCTGGCTACCTCCATCGGCCGCGAATCGGATAGGTTCGCGGAAGTGGCCGAGGCCATCCTGACCACCGACCTGGTGGAGAAGACCGCGTTCGCACGGCTTGAAGTTGCCGGCGAAGACGGGCATACAAAAGAGATTTGCGTTGCGGCTTTCGGCAAAGGCTCCGGCATGATTCATCCGCAGCTTGTGCCGCACGCCACCATGCTGGTCTACATTCTCACTGACGCTGTGATCGAGCCCGCAGTGCTCGCCAGCTATCTAAATCCGGCCATCGAGGTCAGCTTCAACCGCATCTCGGTGGATGGCGACACTTCGACAAACGACACTGTGCTGCTGCTGGCCTCGGGCGCAAGCGGCGCAATTGTCGGCGCGGGCCACGCGGCTTTTGCGACAGCGCTCACGCAGGTGTGCACGTCGCTGGCCAAGCAGATTGTGGCCGACGGCGAGGGAGTGTCGCATGTTGTGGAGCTGCGCATTGAGGGCGCGGCCAGCGATGCCGATGCACTGCGTGTGGCCAAGGCAATTGCTCATTCGCCGCTGGTCAAAACGGCGTGGGCCGGCTCCGATCCAAACTGGGGAAGGCTGGCCGCGGCCATCGGCTACTCCGGCGCGCAGGTCGATCCCGATAAATTCGACATCTGGTTTGGCGAACTGCCCATCTGCCGCAACGGTGGCCGAGCCGCGGAGTTCGACATTGCCGCGGCGCACAGCTATGTTTCACAAAGCGAGTTTTCCGTTTCGATTAACTTGCATCAAGGCGAAGGCCGTTGCGTTTTCTGGACGACCGACCTGACCCATGAGTACATTCACATCAACGCGGATTACTCGACCTAGTGTGCAGCCTCTGAAGTTCCTAATGCAATTGCCGCTGTCATTCTGAGTGCAAGGGGCCCCAAACGTTTCTCAGTTTGGGGGTGGTAAGCGAAGAATCCGCGGTTGCTTCTACTCTATTTTTCGCGCGAGCTCTAGAGACAGAATACTAGAGCATTTCTGAGGATTCAAAAGACACCGATGACGATTGAAGGCAAGAAAACACCCGGTTCCGCGGATTCACTCTCGACCCACAGCGGATTTTCACTAATTTCAGACGAGAAGCTCGTCGAGATTTACTCAACGATGCTGCGCTGCCGCTTGATCGAGAAGCACATTGGAGCAGCGCCTGCGCGCGTAGCGGCCATTGCCGGAGTCGCCATCGATCTACTCGCCACCGATACTCTTGCGCCTGCGCATGGCGCGCTGATTCCGTGCTACGTAAAAGGACTTTCGCTTGCCGCTCTGCTTTCAATCTACGCGGGCGCAAAACCCGCTCCGCGCCCCAACTATGCGGCTCTCGGCCTCATTCCGCCCTCGTTCACATTTGCACGTCAGCTTGAGCGCAGCCTGGCTGCCGCCGTGGCCGACAGAAGCAAGAAGAGCAAGAGAATCGCGGTAGGTTTTTGTGGCAGCAGCTCTGCTGTCTCAGGCGAACTCGCAGATGCAATGAAGCAGGCCGGCAAGAAGAAGCTGCCCATGCTGTTTGTCCACGAATCCGGAATCGAAGAAGAGGATGCCGAAGCAAGCGCGAGTAAATTCGGCTTTCCCGCAATCACGGTCGATGGCGACGATGCGGTTGCCGTCTATCGCGTCGCAACTGAGGCAATGGCCCACGCGCGGCGCGGCAGCGGGCCAACGCTCATCGAGTGCAAACCATGGCCGCACGGCACAACAGATCGCCGCGGCCGCAATGCCGGCGGCGATCCGATCCGCAACATGGAAGCCTACCTCACCCGCAAAGGGCTCTTCAGCAAGAAACTCAAATCGGGTGTGACTGCGAGCTTTCGCCGCGAACTAGTGGCCTGTCTCTAAGGCTTTTTGTGCAGTGCGCGAAGGAGCAACCGCGGATTCTTCGCTCACCACCCCCGAACTGAAATGCGTTCGGGGCCCCGTTCGCTCAGAATGACAGGGGCAGTTTTGTCTTGAGTTGTTCAGAATGACAGTCTCGTCTTGTTATGAATTTTGGAGGCAGGACGTTAGCAACTGTCTAGCGAGCCCGCGGATGCGTGCGGTCGTAGACTTCGGTCAACTGCGCGGTGGTGAGCTGCGTGTACCGCTGCGTGGTTGACAGCCGCTCGTGGCCCAGCAGCTCCTGAATGGCGCGCAGGTCTGCGCCTTCTTCAAGCAGGTGTGTGCCAAAGGCGTGGCGCAGTGTGTGGGGATGCACGTCTGCCGAGAGACCCCGCAAGATAGCGATGCGCTTAACGATGCGGCCAACGCTGCGCGTAGTCAGCCGCGCCTGGCCGCCCGGCTTGCTTAGTCCCCGCAGTTGCAGATTCACAAACAGCGCCGGCGTAGCCATCTTTCGGTTGTCGCTTGCCGCCGTCAGCCGCGCCTCGCGCTCGCCCAGGTAGGCTCTCACGGCTTCTGCCGCCGCGTCACCCAATGGAACGTAGCGCTGCTTTTGGCCTTTGCCGCGAACCAGAATCACTTCATTGGCCCATTGAATGTCTTCAAGATTCAAGCCGGTCAGCTCGGCGTTGCGGATGCCGCAGCCGTACAGCAGCTCCAGAATGGCGCGGTCGCGCGTGGGCCAACTGGCTGCGTCCTCGCCCACCGAATCCACCACGCGGTTCATTTGCTCAATGGACGGCACACGCGGCAGATGCTTGGGCAGCCGTGGAGTGGAGACGAGCGATGCGGCATTGCGCTCAATGTGGCCGTTGCGCGCCAGCCACTTGAACCAGCTGCGAATGGCGGCCAGGGCGCGCGCGGCTGAGGCGCGTGAGAGCCCGCGATCGAACAGCACGCCGAGATACGCGCGAATGTCAGTGTGTTCAATGGCCTGCAAAAGCTGGTCTGCGGTTGCGCCTTCCATCGGCGCGGGATTCTTTCGCCTGGCAAGCCACAAGGTGAAGCCAAGCAGTTCGCGTTCGTAAGCCCGCAGCGTATGCACTGAGGAGCCGCGCTCGTTGGCCAGCAC
>CAYZVG010000300.1:0-4179 GCA_964481595.1 uncultured Occallatibacter sp.
TCACCAAGCTGGCGCACGTTCACTTCACATCGACTGAGACGGCACGCCAACGCGTAATCGCCATGGGCGAGGAGCCGTGGCGCGTGCATCGCGCCGGCGCACCTTCGCTCGATCACCTGCGCCGCTCCGCGCTGCTCGATCGCGCTGCTCTTGAAGCCCGTCTCAACCTCAAGCTCACACCGCCCACGATCATCGCCGCATGGCATCCCGTCACCATCCTGCGCAACACAAACGCTGAGGCCGATGCGTTCTTTGCCGCGCTCGCGCAAACGCCGGGCCAGATCGTTTTTGTTTATCCCAACTCCGACGCTGGAAGCCACGCGCTCATTGAGCGTGCGCGAGCTCTCGCGGCAACGCGGCCGCACACGCATATCTTCGTCAACCTGGATGCAATTGCATACTGGAGCCTGCTCGGCCAGGCCGATGCCATCGCCGGCAACTCTTCCAGCGGCATTATGGAAGCAGCGTCGTTCGCGCTGCCTGTAGTAAATGTGGGCATGCGCCAGCAAGGCCGCGAACGCGCGCGCAACGTCATCGACGCGCAGGCCGATGAGGCGGCAATCTCAGCAGCGCTCAAGCGCGCGCTCTCGCCTGCGTTTCGAGCGAGTCTCACTGGAATGACAAATCCCTATGGCGACGGCACAGCGGCAAAGACCATCGCCCACGTGCTTGCATCCGTTCCTCTCGATGGCCTGCTCATCAAGCAGCCCGTGCCCGTGCCGCAACGCGATCGAACGGAGCGCCCGTGAACATGCGCATTCCACTCTCCGCGCCCGACATTACCGAATCCGAGATCGCCGCCGTCACCGCCGTTCTGCGCACGCCGCAACTCAGCCAGGGCCCCGAGCTTGCAGGCTTTGAAGCGAAGCTGGCCGCTTATCACGGCGTGGAGCAGGCCGTGGCCGTCAGCTCCGGCACCGCCGGACTGCACATCGCACTCGTCACGCTGGGCGTGGGCGTGGGCGATGAGGTGATCTTTCCTTCCTTCGCATTTGTTGCCGTTGCCAACACAGTGCTCCAGGTGCGGGCAACACCCGTTTTTGTCGAGATCGATCCGCTGTCGCTCAACCTCGACCCAGCCGCGGTCGAGCGGGCCATCACTCCCCGTACACGAGCCATTGTGGCCATTCACACCTTCGGCGTTCCCGCGGAGATGGATGCGCTGCGCGAAATTGCCGAGCGATACGGGCTGGTTCTGATTGAAGATGCATGTGAGGCCATCGGCGGGCGCTACCGCGGGCAGCGCACCGGCAGCCTTGGCGATATGGCGATTCTCGGTTTCTATCCCAATAAGCAAATGACAATGGGCGAGGGCGGCGCGGTGCTCACCAACAATGCGGCCCACGCCGCGCGCCTGCGCCGGCTGCGCAACCAGGGCCGCGATCCCAGCGCAGATTGGCTCGATCTGGTCGAGCCGGGATACAACTACAGACTTTCTGAATTAGCGTGCGCGCTGGGCCGTGCGCAGTTGCGCCGCATCGATGCGGTGCTCGCCAAGCGCAGGCAGGTGGCCGAGCGCTACGATGCGTTTCTTGAAGCGATTCCCGGCCTCAATCGCCCGCCACTCTCGCTGCCGCATCGCGAAATCAGTTGGTTTGTATATGTGGTGCTGTTGCCTGAAGGCACAGACCGCGCTCGCGTGCAGGCCGAACTTGCCCGCCAGGGCATCGCCACCGGCCGCTACTTTGCGCCGCTCCACTTGCAGCCGGCGTTGCGCGCATACTCCAAGAATGCGGTTGCATTAGCGCTAACGGAAGCGGTTGCGCGGCGCGCGCTCGCGCTGCCCTTCTTCAACCACCTGGCCCAGGACCAGCAACGGGAAGTTGCCGAAGCCCTGCGCGCCGCCATCGCCAACGCGGGATGAACGGAAGCGACCGAGCCGTGCTTTTTCAAGACCAGCGCAATCGTTGTCTAGAACCATGACCCTGTAGATTTGTGGTATCCCAGGTCTCAAAATCGAGACCTAGGGCACCCTGCCTGATATCGTGCATCAAGAACTCACGATAAAAATGCGGCTGTCATTCTGATCGAACGGGGCTCCGAACGTTTTTCAGTTCGGGGGTGGTGAGCGAAGAATCTGCGGTTGCACTTCAATGAACTTCGCTGGCAACACACTAGTTGCCGCTGACCGCAGGCGTCTGCGCCGGTTTTACCTGCTTCTGCCGGCACGACCGCAGATACGCTAGAAGATCGTTCAGATCCTTCTGTTCAAGAATGTCCGCAAAGCCCGGCATCGCCTTGGTTCCATACAGGATCTGCTCACGCATCGCCGACTTCGACTTCCTTCGTCCCACGCCTGAGAGATCGGGGCCTTTGTGCCCACCGGCGCTCGCGATTGTGTGGCAATGCTGGCACCCGTTGGCGGCGTAAACCGCTGCGCCATGTTCGCGATTCCCGCGCGAAAAGGTGAGACCGTACGCTGAAAATGTCATGCAGAGCAGTGCGATCGCACCAGCCAGTTTCATTGCCCCGAACCACCGCCTTGCGCGCCGTTTTCCTGCGCCACGTTACTGTGAATATGCCACGGAATGCTCTCGGCTGTCACGTCGGGGTGTTTGCGCAGAAACTCCAGCGCATAAGTGCTGGCGGTCGGATCGTCCTTTTGGTCGGCATAAGCCGCGGCTTCGCGCGCCGCTTCAGTCTTCATGCCCAGCCGTCGATAGACGATGGAAAGAATGTAGTGCGCCGACAGATCGTCGGGATCGATCGATTGCACCGTCTCGTACTCGGTGCGCGCCTCATCGTATTTGTGCTGCTGATAGAACGAGAAGCCCAGTTCCCGGTGCGCGTCGCGCGAGCGCGGGAACTGCGTAATCACATCCAGCAGGTCGGCGATTGATGCGTCGGGGTGTCCTTCGATGCGCTCCACCAACGCCCGGTAATACAACGCGCGCGCGTTGTGCGGCGCAAGTTGCAGCGCCTTCTCAAGGTAGGTGTGCGAAACGTCGTAGCGCTGCCACGACAAGTTGGCAATGGCCACGTTGGTATACGCATCGGCATAATCCGGGCGCAATTGCGCCACGTGCTCAAAGGCATGCGCGCTGTCAGAGTATTGCTGTGCGTCCAGCAATCCAATGCCATAGTTGTTCCAGCGCATCCAAAGCGGATTGTCGGCCGGGTCAGGCGGTGTGGCCGGATTTGCGCCAATCGCCAGCGTTCGCGTGCGCGACGCTATCTCCACAATGGGCATATCGTAGTGCTGCTTGCCCATCGCAAAGTCGATGAAGTGCTGATTGAAGCGGCGATAGTTCACTTTGGCGGCGATCGTAATCGCCCCGCTCTCATCCTGCGGCACCTTGAACTGATAGCGCACAATCTGCGAGCGGCCTGAGGTGATGGTGTTGTTATACGCAATCACGCGCGTATCCCACACCTCGTGATGATCGTTGAGCGTGCCTTGCAGATTCACCAGCCGATTGGTAAAGCTGTGCGCCGTCGGATCCAGTTCGCCGTTGGGCGCGAGCCCGCCTGAGTGCATCAGCGTGTGGCCCGACGCGTCCTTGGCCTCAAACTCAACCCAGCACTCGTAAAAGTCGCGCTGCTCGGGAACCAGATTATGCCCGATTCCCTTGTTCTGGATCACCACGGAAACGGTGAGAACATCGCCCGGAGCCACGTCTACCGGCTCGGCCCCCAGCGGCGCAATCAGCTTGGCGCCGTTGCGCTCAATGCCGAAAAGGTCGACGTTCAAAACATCCTTGCGCAGAAACTCCATCGTCTTCTGCAACTGTTCGTCGTAGCCGTAGTACTTGTAGAGCAGCGTGTTGCCGCCCATCCAGCGGTGCGAAGCAATCGTTCCCTGCTCCGATCCGTAATCCTTCATCGTGATCGGTTCCTGCGGCATGTGGCAGGTCTGGCAGTCCTGGACTTTGTCCTTCACGTAAAACGGAAGCGGATTCTGTTTTCCAAACGACGTCTGCTGCCATTCGTCGTAGACCATAAAGGCACGCTGCCACTTGTAGTGGTTCAGCTCTTTGGGCAGCGCAGCCTTGTGGCATGCGGCGCAAAACTCCGGCGTGCGGTAAAAGTCCTGCATCACCGCCTTCGAGTGCCGATCGAGATGGGTCAGAATCTCCTTGTCAGGCACCTCGCCATAAATCGGCTTGCCGTTCTCGTCCACCATCACAGCCGGCATGCCCATCACGTAGCTTCCCGTGCCGCGCGTCGTCACCTTTTGGA
>CAYZVG010000301.1:0-4175 GCA_964481595.1 uncultured Occallatibacter sp.
TGCTCATTCTTTTGATCGCCGAGTTGATTGCCTATCTGGCCAGGTTCAGCCTCGCCGAACGCAAAACGCCAAGCCTTCCATTCGCCATGGCCGTGGTCATCGCAATCACGCTGCTTGTTTGCGGCGGATTCTATACGGCAAGCGAAGAGCGGCTCTCGTATGCGCAGTTTCCCGACGGTCCGGTCCAGCACTCGGCATTCCCCGAGCTAAAAGGCCTGTCCACACCGGGCCCATGGCTGCCCGAATTCGACGAACTGCTCCGCTACGCCGCTGCCAGCATTCCCCCTGCCGACGGCGTAATTCTGCTTCCCGGCGAAGACCCGTTCTACTTCGCCACTGGACGTGTTCCGCAGTTCCCGGTCCTGCTTTTCGATCCGTCGACCGACCCGTACTCGCCAGCTCAACTGGCCCAAGAAGTACGTCACCGGCAAATTCGCTGGCTCATCGTGAAGCGTGACCTGCAAATCAAGGAAGATTCCACGCCGCAACCTGGCGAAACCATGAAGCTGCTTCTCCAGGACTTCAAGCTTTCGGCGCGGCTGCAGGGGTACGATGTTTACCGGCGCTAGAACCCACTTTCTTTGACCGCTTCAACTCTTCCCAATCCTTCTCTGTCTGGTCGGCATACGCGCAGGCAAAGTTGGCCAGCGCCTCGGCCAATCCGCCGCCGGAGCCAAGATAGCCCGCAATCATCTGCGGGTCTCCAGAGCGGGCGTGGCCACGCGCCAGCAATTCACCGCACACTTCAGCGTAAGCGCGTAGTCCGTCGCCCGCCAGGTCTTCAAGTTCGATGGAGCCTTTGTGGTCGTTGAGCTGGCGCACCAGATAGTGTCGTCCGCCGATCTCGGTCCATCCCAGAAACGGATCGGATTGCATCTGCATGGCGCGCTGGCCCTCGGCCGCTCGCTGGCCGTTGTGGTGTACAGGATGGGCATCGGGAAGATACGGCGCGTAGGCTGAGGGCGCCTCTTCCTTGATCTGCAAAAACAGAGGATCGCCGCCACTGTTGCCTTCAAAGTAGATGCAGTAATCGCGCAATCCTACTGACCCCGTCCCCACCACTTTGAAGGCCACATCCACCGGCCGATAAAACGAGAGCAGATGTTTCCGCTGCGGCTCGAGCATCTGCCTGTAAGGCTCCAAAGCGCGCAGCACAGCCGCGGCGCGCGCGCCCGTAACCCTCGTCAACGTTGGCGGAATCTCTTTGAACTGCCGCCGTTCCTGCGCGCCTTTTTTCGCTGCTGCTGAAGCTTTCGCCTTTGCCGCAACGGTAAGCAGTTCCAGCGTGTGCAGCGGAGTCGCGCGCTCGGCCTTCACCAGCGCCGCATGAACCGGCTCCACTCCCTTTAACCGATGCACGACGAATCGGCTCATTTCGAGCACCGGCATTTTAGCCAGCGCCTTCATCTGGGCAATATAACGCTCCGCGAAATGAACCACCGCATCGTGCGCCGACGCGGTCTTGTGTCCCGACTCGCGTCCGGCCAGCACCAGCGAAGCGGCCATGCGCTTCAGGTCCCACTCAAAGGGTCCTCGAATGGTTTCATCAAAATCGTTAATGTCGAAGACCAACCGGCCGTCGGGCGCGGCAAATGCGCCCAGGTTGCGCACATGCGCATCGCCGCAAATCTGCGACAGTATGCCGGTAGCCGGCAGCACCGAAAGGTCGGCCGCCATCACCATGGCCGCGCCGCGAAAATAACCAAACGGCGACTGTGCCATCAACTCATATTTCAGCTTCACAAGTGCGGGTACGCGCCCGTGCATGGAGCGTTCAAGCAATGTGAGCGCACGAGTGCCGCGCGCCTTGGGTTTAAGTTCGTCGTGCTGCTGGCGGCCCATCTGTTTGCGCCTCGCCTGTCCCAATGATCGCCGGTCTTGCGGAGTTGCAACGTGCATAGCCGGAACATACACCCCGCCATCCGCAGCCCGCAACATTTCTGGTGTCCTGAGTCTAAAGTTCACTTCATAAAAGGTACTGTCATCCTGAACGAACGGGGCCCCGAACGTCTTTCAGTTCGGGGGTGGTGAGCGAAGGATCTGCGGTTGCTCCTTGCAATTTATGGCAAGGATTTCAGACTCACCACACTGGAGTACGCCGAGCCATTGCGCTCTTTCGCATCTGTGCATTTTCACTCGCTTCTTGCGTGGTTTACACTTTTCTTCAGCCTGTGCGCCATAGAGTGCTCCCGGTGGTCTGTCTTTCCCCTCGCACTGTGGAGTTGGGCTCAGTTCCCGGAGGATCGTCTTTTGCTCCCAGCAACCGCACGTGCGCTTTCCGCCGTAGCCCTTTTGCCGTTTTGCACTTTGCTGGGCGCTGCGCAAGATTCTTCGAAGCTGCTCACCGTGGATGCTATCTATGCACACGGCTCACTCATCGGCAGCCCCCCCGATGAGATCGCGTGGTCGCCAGACGGAAAGCACGTGACGTATCTCGATGGCGGCGAGCTCATCGACCTCGATCCCGGCACAGGCAGGCCTCATGTGCTGATCGACAGCTCCAAACTCGAGCACCTGATTCGTAACGACGGTCCGGAGAAAGACCGCGATCATCGCGCCCGCTACAACATGCCCAGCTATCTGTGGGCTCCGGACTCGGAACATCTCATCTTCGACGCCGATGGTTGGCTTTGGGTCTACGATCTGCATTCCAACACCGGCGTCCAGCTTTGTTACACGGGAGCGGCTTCAGGAGACGACCCCAAATTCTCGCCAGACGGAAAATCGGTCTCATTCATTCGCAACAACGGCATCTCCGTCATTCATCTGCGCGACCTGGGCACGCCAACCATCGAGGCAGTTCCCGCGCCCAACGTGGACACGCTCAATGGAAAAGTGGACTGGGTATACGAAGAGGAGCTGGATACGCGGAGCAACTACTTCTGGTCGCCCGACTCCAGCCGCATTGCATTTCTGCAAACGAGCGAGAGCGATGTGTCGACCTATCCGATCGTGGACTGGATCCCCACGCACGCGCAAACGGATTTCGAGCACTACCCGGTGGCCGGCGATCCCAATCCAAACGTGCGTGTGGGCGTAGCAAGCGCGAACGGCGGCAGAATCACGTGGATCAAGCTGCCCATTCAGGAAGGCCAAGACTATACCCCTCGCTTTGGCTGGGCCGATCGCCACACGCTTTGGATTGAAACGGTGACGCGCGATCAGAAGCACCGCGGCATTTACCTTGCCGATGCAGATAGCGGCCAGTCGCGCCGGATACTCGATATTGCCGACGAGAAATTCGTCGATGAAAACTACAACATCTGGGCGCAGGATGGACAGATTGTCCTCTCGAATTGGAGCGATGGTCACAATCACCTCTACCTCTACTCGTTCGACACCAACCAGCCCGGCGGTCCAACCGCGAAGCTTGTAAAGCAACTGACAAGCGGCGATTTCGAAGTGGGCGAAGTTTATAAAGTCGACTTCAAGAACAAGCGCGTCGATTATGCATCGAACGAAGGCAATCCAGTTGGCCAGCAGATATGGCAGGTTGGCTTTGATGGCGCGCGCAAGCAACTGAGCGTGGGCGATGGCTCACACACAGGCGATTTTTCACCGGTGAATGACGCGTTTGTCGATCACCAATCGGCGCGCCTCGATCCGCCCACGCTGAGCCTTTGCCAAACCGCGAGCAAGTGCAAGGTGATCTGGCAAACCGGCGCACTCGATAGCTACCACCTGCGCGCGCCCGAGCAACTGCAGATAAAGGCTCGCGACGGCACAACGCTCTATGCCACGCTGCTGCTGCCCGAGGGCGCAACCGATCGGGCTTCAGTGCCGCTGATCGTGAACCCTTACGGTGGTCCAGGATCGCAACAGGTGACCGACCGGTGGAACGATGCGGTTCTCTTCGACGAGCTGCTGGCGCAACATGGCTTTGCGGTGTTGCACGCGGACAACCGCGGTTCCAGTGGGCGCGGGCGCGCATTTGCGCAAGCGGCTTATCGCAACTTTGGGCCGGTGCAGCTTGAGGATCAGTTGACGGTGGTGGATGCTGCGCTTGCCGAGTATCCGCAGCTTGATGGAAAGCGCCTGGGCTTTTGGGGCTGGAGTTGGGGCGGAACCTTTACGCTCTATGCGATGACGCATTCAAACCGCTTCAAGGCCGGAGTTGCAGTGACTCCGGTAACCGACTGGGAGAACTACGACACGGTCTACACCGAGCGCTATCT
>CAYZVG010000302.1:0-4170 GCA_964481595.1 uncultured Occallatibacter sp.
GCCGCCCGATGCGAATACTCTGCTCTCGGTGAGCGACCACTGCCTGCGCAGCCGCCACTACATCAACCTGATTGTGGCCGGCAAGCAGCCCGCTCCGCAGTGGATGACCATGGACGAAGCTGTCGCGCATTGCACCAAGGGGCTCGGCATCTGGCCGTGGGCATCGAACGACGAAGGCAATCCCGAACTGGTGATTGCCTGTTGCGGCGACGTGCCCACCATGGAGGCACTGGCCGCGGTTTGTATGCTGCGCGAGCGCATGCCCGATCTGCGCATTCGCGTGGTCAACGTTGTCGACCTCATGACCCTGCAACCGACATCGGAGCATCCGCACGGGCTCACCGACGAAGAGTACGACCTCATCTTCCCGCCCGATGTGCCCTGCGTCTTCGCCTTCCACGGCTATCCGTGGCTCATCCACCGGCTCACCTACCGGCGCAACAACCACGACAACCTGCACGTGCGCGGCTACAAGGAAGAAGGCACCACCACAACGCCGTTCGACATGTGCGTGCTCAACAATATCGACCGCTTCCAGCTCGCGCTCGACGCAATCCGCCGCGTGCCCCGCATGGCTTCGCACGTGGCCGCCGCCGAGCAATGGTATTCGGAACAAATCCAGAACCATAAGCTCTACGTGGCCGAAAATGGCGACGATCTGCCGGAGATCAAAAACTGGCGCTGGCCAAAAGAACTAAGCAAGTGCTAACCGCTGGAGCGCGTCTGCCGGTGGTATTGCCGGCAGGCGCGCGCCGCACACATTCCGCCGGCTTGTCCGGCGAAAAATCTGAAAGGTATCTCATTCATGTCTTCTTTGCCGGTACTGGTTCTGAATAGCGGTTCTTCTTCAATTAAATTCTCCGTATACGAAGCCGGAAACGGCGAACGCCGCAAGCTCTTCGAGGGCGCGGTCGATGGAATCGGCACCGATCTGGGCAAGTTCTGGATGAAGGACGCCGAGGGCAAAAAACTCACCGATCAAACTCCTGCCGTTCCCACGCGCGCAGTCGCCTTCAAGCTGGTCGCCGATGTGCTCAACTCCGGCGAGTTCCCCACGCCCAAGGCGATCGGTCATCGCACCGTCTGCGGCGGGCCCACTATCCGCGAAAACCAGCGCATCACGCCCCAGCTCATCGACGAAATCGAGAGCTACTCCGCGCTTGCGCCGCTGCACACTCCCATCGCGGTCTACATCATGCGCGAGGCGCTCAAGCTCTTTCCCGGCATTCCCAACTTCGCCATCCTCGATACCTACTTCCATCGCACCATTCCCGAGGTTGCCACCCGCCTGCCCATTCCGTCGGAGTACGCGGCCATGGGCGTGCGCAAGTATGGCTACCACGGCATCTCCTACGAGTCCATCATTTTCCAGTTGCAACCCAACGTCCCTGAGAAGCTGATCGTCGCGCATCTCGGCAACGGCGCATCCATCTCCGCCATCCGCAACAGCGAGTGCCTTAATACATCAATGGGGCTCAGCCCTACCGGCGGCATCATCAGCGGGTCCCGCACCGGCGACGTGGACCCCGGCGTCATGATTTTTATCCTGAAAAAGATTGGCGAAACCACGCCCAACACGCTTGAAGCCGCGGAGAAACTGGAGACCGTGGTCAGCAAAAAGTCCGGCCTGCTCGGCGTGAGCGAACTCTCGAACGATATGCGCGATCTGCGCGACGCCATCAAGGCCGGCAACGCCAAGGCGCGGCTGGCAGTAGACAAATTCACCTGGACCATCGCCCGCTGGATCGGCAGCTACGTGGCCGAGCTGGGCGGGCTCGACATGCTGGTCTTCACCGGCGGCATCGGCGAAAACGACATTGCCTCGCGCGCGGAGATCTGCGCCGGCCTGGCGGCTCTCGGCATCGTCGTCGACCCCGAGCGCAACAACGTGCGCGGCGCGGCCACCATCTCCTCCGATAGCTCGCCGGTCACCGTGCGCGTCATCCCTCCCGCCGAAGATCTCATGATCGTGAATCACGTGGTGCGGCTGCTCGGATAAAGACCCCTATATCTCAGACCGCATGAAGTTGTACAAGAGACGGGTATCCAAATCTCGATCAAGCACGAAGAGTGGGTGCCCCAGGTCTCGTTTTTGAGACCAGGGATAGCACAAAACTCAACGTACGAAACCATGCGGTCGAAGACCTGACGTCTGAGAACAGCGGCCTGCCTTCATCCCATTGAGGGCAGGCCGCGCTGTTTCTGGCATGCGCGCGGGTGTTCTACACTGAGTTGTATCTTTGGAGCACTCTTCTATGTCTACCGTCTCCATCCCCGCCGCCACAAAATCCCTTCCTTCTCCGGCACTGCGGCGATTTGCCTGGTCGGTGCTGGCCTACTTCATCGCCGTCATACTCTGGGGAACGCTGGTGCGCGCCACCGGCTCTGGCGCGGGCTGCGGCGACCACTGGCCGCTCTGCAACGGCACTGTACTGCAGCACTCGCCGCGCCTCGACACCATGATCGAGTTCACCCATCGCATCACCAGCGCGCTCTCCTTCTTCTCCGTCGTCGGGCTGATGGTGTGGACCTGGCGAGCCACCGTGCGTGGCCACCTGGCCCGCGCGGCGGCCGCGGCCGCCGTCGCCTTCACGCTGATTGAGGCCATCCTGGGCGCGCTTCTGGTCAAGCTGGGACTGACAGCGCAAAGCCAGTCGCCCATTCGCCCGGCTTACCTGGCGCTGCACCTGACCAACACGCTGCTGCTGCTTGCCGCGCTCACGCTCACCGCGCATCTGCTCAGCCGCAAACGCGGCTTTCTGCGCTCCGGCATTCGCATCGTAGCGCCCTTCGGAGCCATCGCCTGCATCCTCGTGGTTCTCGTGGTTGGCGTCACCGGCTCTCTGGCCGCGCTTGGCGATACGCTGTTCCCCGCCACTTCTCTCGGGCAAGCATTCGCGCAGGACTTCTCGGCAACCAGCGGCTGGCTGGTGCGCTGGCGCTGGACCCACCCCACCATCGCGTTCCTTTCCAGCATCGTCCTCATCTGGCTATTGGTGCGCGCCGCGCATCACCGGCCAAGCCTGGGCGCGGCCTGGGACAACCGCGCGCTCTCGGCGCTGGTCCTGCTTCTGCTGGCCGCGCAATATGTGCTGGGCGTGCTCGATGTTTTCATGCTTGCGCCGGTGTGGCTGCAGGTGGCCCACCTGCTCGGCGCGGATGTGCTGTGGGTAGCTCTGGTGGTGCTTACCGCGCGCCTCACGCTTGAGCCTTCAGACGCCGCGGCAGCATAGACCCAGGCAGCCTCAATTCCAATCTCTCTAGTCAAAAACAAAGCGGGCGGCGATCATGCGATCGCCGCCCGCTCCGTTTGTTCTTGGATTGCTTAGTCTTCCAGTTCGGGGTGGTAGTGGCTCTCCCAGCCCATGTAACGAGCCGCTTCGTGTACGGCCTTGGACACATCGCTGAAGTTCGCCGCAACGTGGTGTTCGAAACCTTCGCGGCAGATAAATTTGAGCAGCTTCTGCAGTTTCGGAATCTCCACAACGCCAGCGCCGCCAAAGGTTTCGAGCGGATCGTCGGTAAAGTGGCCAGGGCCCGTGTAGCCGCGGATGATGCCATGGCGGTCGTCGGTCGAGTAGCGCGCAAAGCTCATTGCGCCAGACTTCACACGGCCAACGCAGGTGCCAAAGGTGTTCTCCTTGCCCACCGTGCCGGCAATAATCTCCTGGTAGTCCATGCGGACATCCTTGAAGAAGTGCTTGGGCAGGTTCGAGCAGTGGAAGCAGACGCACTTGTTGGGATCGCCGCCGTAGTTGTTGTTCCAGTCAAGCAGCGCTGAGGGCGTGCCCGAAGCCAGCGCCAACATGTACATGCTCAGCGTGCCCGGCACATCCACTTCGCAGGCTGAAGGAATCAGTTCGTTCGACATCATGCTCATCACCGTGCAGGGCACAACGCCGAAGTAGGTTTCCATCGAAGTCCAGCACTGAACTGCGCTGATCGTCACGTGACACTGCTTCATCCAGCCGTCGATCACCGCACCCAGCTTGGCCATTTTCAGCAGGGCGGCATCGCTGATGCCCTGTGTGCTCACGTAGCCTTTGATGGCGGCCAGCTTGGCCTGCGCCGTGTCGTCGTTGTCCTTCATGGCATTGATGCGGCCGAAGATTTCGCTCAGATCGAGCGTTTCGATGCTGATGCCGTTGGTTTCGAGAATGCGCTCGGAGT
>CAYZVG010000303.1:0-4136 GCA_964481595.1 uncultured Occallatibacter sp.
AATTGGTTCACAGCGCCCGCATTCTGTATCTGGTCTTTCGTCCCGCGATACATCATTACCGTGACTCCGCCGTCAGGACCGAACCAGTAATCGGCGTCGGCCCACACATCTTTTGAACTCTTTTGCGAAGCCTCAAGGATCTCGCTGCCATCGGCATTAAGCCCATTGGTCACTTTGGCCGAAACGGCAAAAACATTCTTGAAGTAATTCGAGGCGTGAGTGTATCCAACGTCAATGCCCACCGGATGCTGATCGAGCGAGAAGTTGATGGGATCGACGTTGACCAGCGTGTAGGAGGGATCGGAGAAGAGGTTATAGAACATTGCTGCTCGCGTTCCCTCTCCCTCTTGCATATGGATCATTCCGCCTTTGATGAAATAACTGCTATTGGCGCGGCCCCGCGTATAGACACCGAAGCCTTGCTCCAGATTGCTATTCCCATCCTGGTAGAGCTCATAGTGCCCGAAGTAGGAGAAACCAGTTTCAGGCACGGCCCCGGCAATAAACAGCGCGGCTTCGTCGAGGTTGAAGCTGGTGCACGACGAACTCGAAGATGTATCGCTCCCGCACGAGGTGGAAGGGGAAGCCGAAGTGGTGTTGCCCGCGTCGGCGACGGTCTTCTCGTCGGTCGCGCTGGCCTGCAGGATCAATGCCATGGAGTTGGTGACGCTGAACTTGATGTCTTTGTCCAGATCGACGATCTTTGGGGCGGCCTTGGTTCCGTCCATCTCGTCGGGCGGCATACGGTAGCCGAGGCGCTTGAACATGAAGCCGTTCTTGTTCAGCGCAGGCGGAACCGTATGGCAGGTGTAACACTTGACGCCGTATTTGCGGGCAAACGCGGGAATTGCGCGCCCTGGCTGCGGCATCAAGAGGATGAAGCCGAGCGCTACCAGAATTGCTTTTACGCCTGAGGTCCAGAGTTTCATGTGCGGGAGCTCCTGACGTTTTCTTAAGCACGGCGGGAGCCAAAGCTCAGATTATCTGAAGTCAATGACTTGCAGCGGGCGCTCCCCAGTATCTGAGGATTTCATTCACCGCATTCCGAACTCTCCTGGGGAATCGATTCCCCAACCTGCTGCTCTCTTTCCCGTTTGAGCAGAGCATAAAACGTCTTCCGGTCCACTCCGGCTTCGCGCGCAGCGGCGCTAACATTTCCGCCGCAACGGGCCAGCACTGCCTGCGCATACGAGAGCTCAAAGCTGGCCAGATATTGCTCCCTGGCATCTTTCCAGGGCAATGCGGAAAGGCCACCAGCAACCTCGACGGGTTGAGAATCCTCTTCCAGATCCTGCGGTTGCAGCACACCGCCGGGGTGCAACGCCGTCAGCCTTTCCATCACGTTCTTAAGTTGACGAACGTTGCCCGGCCAACGCTGACTCAAAAGCGCCTCATAAAACCTCGGCGACCCCGATAAACTCTTGCCGTACCGCCTTGAAAACCGTTCCAGAAAGAAGCGCGCCAGATGAGCAATGTCCTCTTGCCGGTCGCGCAAGGGCGGCAGCTTTACCGTGACTACGCTCAGCCGGTAATACAGCTCTTCGCGAAAGCTGCCCGCCTTGATTTTGGCAACCAGATCCTGGTTGGTAGCGCACAGGATACGGCAATCCACGCGCACCGGCGTCAATCCGCCCAGCCGTCGCAGAACCCGTTCTTCAACAAAGCGGAAGAGGCGCGTTTGCAGCTCCACGCCCAGGTCGCCGATTTCGTCCAGGAAGAGCGTGCCGCCGTCGGCCGACTCAATGAGTCCCTTCTTTGTACGTTCCGCGCCTGTAAACGCGCCGCGCTCGTAGCCGAACAATTCGCTCTCAATGAGCGAGCCCGGCATGGCGCTGCACTCCACCGGAACAAATGGCCCGTCCTTGCGCCGGCTCTCGTTGTGCATGAACCGTGCCATGACCTCCTTGCCGGTGCCGCTCTCGCCCAGAATCATTACTGTGGCATCGGTGGCCGCGGCGCGGCGGCATTTTTCTGCTTGGTCAAGCATGGCGGGGCTGTGCGTGTGGGGTGAATCCGCCTCGCCCAGAGCCTCAAGGCGGCCTTTCAGCGTTTCCACTTCGCGCTCCAGCTTTGCATGCGACAACGCTCGCTTAACAACCAAAAGCAGATCGTCGCGCTTGAAGGGTTTCTGGAGGAAGTCGAAGGCGCCGTTGCGCATGGCCATTACCGCGCTCTCTACAGACCCGAAGGCAGTGAGGAAAACGATCGGCAGTTTCGGATGGGCTTCGTGCAGCCGCGCAAAGACTTCTTCCCCAGACATTTTCGGCATTCGAACATCCAGCAGCACCAGATCGGGCGGGTTAGCCATGCATTCGGCCAGCCCCTTGGCAGGCTCCACAAACACGGAAACTGTGGTTCCGGGCAAGCGCAGCATCCGCTGGATATTCTCACCCAGTGCGGCCTCGTCGTCGATGACCAGAATCCGGCTCACTCTGTCGTTCCTCCGGCAAACCAATGGTAGGGCTGGCCACGTGTAAATCGCGCCGGCGGCAACTCGATCGCAAAACTTGCGCCGCCGCCTTCCCTTGTCTCATAACGGATGCGGCCATCATACATATCCAGCAGACTGGCCGCCAGAAATAGCCCCAGCCCCAGCCGTTCCCGCCCGCTGCTGTGAGAGATGAACGGCTCGAAGAGATGCTCGCGGATGCTTTCCGGCACGCCCGGTCCATCGTCTTCGATCCTAGCCACCACTTTCGCTCCCGCCGTGCGATAGGGTTCAAGACGCACCCAAATTGTGCCGTTCTCTCTCCCTTTAAGCGCTTCAAGCGCGTTGCTCAACAGGCCGCGAACGACTTCACCAACCACGTGTTCCGGAACATCCACGCGCGGAGCGTCGGCGGTCTCAAGCAACATACTCACGCCCTGGTCTTGGGCTGCAGGCCGGTGCGCCTCAAGCGCCTCCTCCAATGCCTTCTTCGGTACGGAGGCATCGAAAATCTCTCCGCCACGCTCACGACGCAGCGCTTGCAAAAGTGTGCGGGCAATGTTGCCCATGTAGCGCGTTTCCTTGAGCATCTGCTCCAGATCGGCGCACAGGGCTGCGTCCTGTTTGCGCTCTTCCAGCAGCACCTCAAGCCGGCCCGCGACAATTGCAAGGGGGTTGTTAAACTCGTGCATGAAGCCGGCCGTGAACTGCCCTAACAGCGTCAGTTGGTGCGATAGCCGCGCCTGCCGGTCGGCGGCTTGCAACTCCTCGCGCAGTCGAGATGTGCGGAAGCGGACGGTTTCCAATTGCAGCTTAAGTTGAGCTACTTCCTCTTCGGCGGTGGCTGCCTGATGCAGCAGTCTTGTGTGCTCCCGGCGCATAAACAGCAGCGCTGGAAGAGGCGCAAGCAATACAGACAGAATCGAAACAACGGACAGGGAAGCCACCGAGCCGGGAAACACCCAAAGCTTGATGCCCAGCAGAGGCAGCACCCAGGCTCCGCTTATCCAAATCAAAGGCCGAGGCCTCTGCTTGGAGCGATTGAGGTCACCGTCTTGCCTTGGCTTCGCGTACATAATCACTCAAGTGTAGTGCCGCAAGCAGGTCGATGGCTGACAAGAAGCCCACAAATGCATTGGCAACATTGGGTAAACCCTCAATTACTTCGCGGCGGCGATGGCTCGCAAGCTAATGAAAATAAAACGCCATAGAGTGGATGTGAGCAATGCTGGCGAGGGTGTGTTCCTAACTCTTGACCGTCTACCTACTCCTCACGTTCCTCTCCGCCCAGCCCCAGTTCACGGCCTTGCGGTTTTCAGGGGGTCATGAACAGGTTGCCTCGGAAAGGCTGCGTTGAACCGCGACTCCGGCTTAACCCCAGGCTCTTGGACAATCGCAGGTACGGTCAATTGGTTGTGTCCTTCTTAGAGCGATAAGGCCTTTCGTTGAGATCCGCCGCAAGCGGAAACGTTTCAACCCGGCGCAACCTGACTGCGGAAGCCCGGAAAGGCATTGATGCCGAGGTGAGAGTGACTGCACAAGATGGTTTGCCACGAAAAGCCAAAGCGACGTCGATTTGATGATTGTGGGTGGGATGCACTTCGCGGATGTGGCCGACCGAATCGCAAACGCACAGAAAACGTTGAACCGCGAGATCACCCCTACGGTCTATACAGCGAATAAATTCAGAGGCAAGCTGCGCGGCAAC
>CAYZVG010000304.1:0-4112 GCA_964481595.1 uncultured Occallatibacter sp.
AGCAGATCTTCCTGGGCCGCGAGATTGCGCAGCACCGCGACTTCAGCGAAGAGACGGCGCGGCAGATCGACATGGAAGTGCGCCGCCTGATCGACGAAGCTTACCAGTCGGCGTTCGGCATTCTCGACGTGCACAAGGATGCGATGCACCGGATGGCCGCGGCTCTGCTGGAACGCGAGACCATCGATGCGGAAGAAGTACGGCTGCTGATCGAAGGCAAGGAACTGCCTCCGATGCGCTCCGTGCTGGCCTCGCCCTCCGACACTGGAGGCGCTCCGCCGCAGCAGATTCTCAAGCCTGAAGCGCACGGCGGCCCCGGCTATCCCGAAGGCTCGCCTTCACCGGCATAACAACAGTCTCCACTGAACAATGATTCGCGAACGGGCCGCTCATTCGAGCGGCCCGTTCGCGTGCTCCTGAACCGCGCGTGCTTGAACTGCTCGTTGAGAATGCCTGGATTTCTGGAGCGCAGTTTGCCTCGAAACGAGCGGTCTGCAAGGGGCTGGAACCTGCGGGAAGGGAGGTTGGCCGGCCGCGGTGGACACCATCCTAACTTTTCAGAGACCGTGCGTTAGACACAAAACAGCTCCGGCAGCATCGCAAGGTTTCATGCGGGCTGCCGGAGCTGTTTTTGCTTGCTGCGTTTGGTTTGAGCCGATTGCTTAAAAGATCTTGTAGCCGATGCCGATGCTGCCGCCGTAGGGGTGGAGCTGGGGCGTCAGGAACCACTGCTGAAACTCGAAGTCGCCGGCACGGATCGTCCAGCGCTTGTTCAGCTCATAATCCACTCCGCCGCCGTAGGCAAGCACTGTGGAGTGTCCATTCAGAAAGCTGCCGCTGCCGATGCCGACCATCAACTTGCCGTAAGGGACCAGCTTTCCGAACTGGTGGATGGGAACCTTGCCGCCAATCAGATAGTTGTCCTCGCTGATGCCGATGTACTTGTTGAAGCGAAGCCAGCGTCCTTCCGCCTCGACGGTCACCCAGCGGTTGAGCTTGACATCGACGTATGCGCCGGGGCCAAACAGTGGATTCGGACTGCTCTCTGCAATGCCGTTGCCTGCGTAGTCCGGCTGAAAGACGGAGCCGAACCCACCGACGGTTACATTCGCCTGGTGTGCGTAAGCAGAGGGGGCTACTTGTCCGTGGGCAGCGATCGCCGATGCGGCAAGCGCTATGCAAATCAACACATGGATTTTTTGTCTCATTGACACTAGCTCGTCCAATTCTGGGGAAGATCGGCTAATTGCGCCGTGCTAACAGTATCATTCGATGAGTCCCCGACGGCATTTGCATAGCAGGAAATATGCCTGCCAGGGACTTTGGAACGGGTTGTCTTATTGTTGTGGTTGAGTTGTGGTTGCGGGGGGCGCCTGAGAAGCAGTAGCATCCGCCGCCGGCGCTGTCGCCGGCGGAGCTTGAGGGGCCGCCTGAGCGGCTGGTTGTTCGGCCGGTTGCCCGGCTGGTTGAGTGTTGGGGTCTGCGGCCGCGGCGGGAGTAGCTGCGCCAACCGGCGCCGGCGTACCTGCACCTTGTGTCGGAGCATCTGCTTGAGCCGTGTTGTAGCGCTGCAGCTTGTAGAAGATCGGCGTAACCTCAAACGGCATCTTGTCGCGCGCATTCATCGGCGCATACCGCTTGGCGTCGAGCATGTGCACGGAGTCGTCCCAGGGATCGACCTTGAGCCAGCTGCCCAGCGGCAATGCAGCGGTCTGGGTCAAGTCGTCCCAATCGATCTTGGGCGACATGTGCTGGAGGTCGGCCATCCACGGCGTTCCATCTGCCTTCAGCAGCGAATCGCCGAGCTTGGGCGTGTTGAGCGCCTTGAGCTGCTTTGAGCGGTCAACGAGCTGGGCATAGTACAGGCCGGCGTTGGCCAGCTTGTCCTTGTACATGGAAGCCTGCAGATACTCCATGCCCTTCTTGGCTGCCTCGGCGTTGTCGTGGTCGTTGTGGTACATATCGATGCGCTGGAAGGTCGACTCGTCAGGGAACAGCAGGCGATCGTTGAACGCGTAGCGCGTGTCGATGTGGTGTCCCATGGCGATGTGCGCCAGCTCCATCGAAATGACTGAAGCGATGGCTTCCTCAGAAGGCAGGCTGTCGAGCAGGCCGCGGCTCAGCAGGATCGTATTGCCAACAGTGGTTGCCTCGACCGTGTCGGTGAGCAGGACGCGGGTGTGAATCTGGTCGGTGAAAGCGAGATTGTTGGGCACCACAAGGTTGATCACAATCTGGTCGAGAACCTTGTTCTCATACCCGCCCTGATCGAGCGGCGCAACCAGGCCAGCCTCAACGAGGCGGTCGATCACGTTGTTCTCAGCCTGCGTGATCCACATGCGCGAAGCCTGCAGCGGACCCACATCCTGCGAGTCGTTGCTGCGGTCCACCGCATCGTCCACCTTTACGCTCACATTTTCGCTGTCGCGGGTAGGCAGCTTGAGCGAGTAGCCCCAGAAGTGAGTCTGCGCCTTGAGCCCCACCGATTTTGCGCCCTCGGTGCGCTGCGATTCTTCAACGTAGACGGCCACCGGCAGCCAAATGCCGGGCTGCACATTCATGCGCCAGCTATCGAAGTGGAAGTAGTACTTCGACGAGTCCTCGTGCGTGGGTCCGGTATAAGTGCCGTTGAAGCGGACCACGTTGCCGCCCTGGTCCTCAATCCAGATGCGGCCATAGAAGCGGCCCATGCCCGGCACCCTGGGATGCGCGTCGAAGACCCAGGTGCGCACCGTGCCGAGAAACTCGCGGCGAACGAAGCTAAACACGTAGTGTCCCTGATCGAAGCCCGTCGGGTCGATGAACATCATCTGCATGAAGCCGGTGTCGGAGTATGTAAACCTCTCGAGCCCGAGCAGTTTTGACAGCCCGGTCATGGCGCTCAGCGAGCCTTTGAAGAAGCCCTTGCTCGACGAGTTCCTTGGCTCGTATCCGCGATCGAAAAAGGCTTTGCCAAAGTCTACGCGGCTAAGAATGTATTGGTCGTCGACGGGCACTTCGTAAAGCTTCTCGTCGGGGCGCGTGTCCTGGATGTAGGTTTCAACAAGCGGCGTCCGCATCTTGATGTCGCGGATCAGCACCTTCTCCTGTTGCACGGCTTTATCGACGAGAGCCGACTGCTCAGGAGTAAGTGGGCGGGACTGCTCATACTTGGGTTGCTTTTTCGCCTCCGCGCAAGTTACACCCATGCAAAGGATGAGGAGGGCGAGGGGGAATTTCCGAAAATTCATGTCATACTCCTATGTACTTCATCCAGGTCCGTCGTCAGCTCATCGCGCCTGCTTCGACGGCAAAGAACTGAATATGGTTATAGTCAATTACTGCAACCTTAAACTGCGACTTTAATGCTATGCCAACTGAAACGTAATCGTGATGGTTGTGGTTAAATCCACCGGACGACCTTCCCGCGTCGCCGGCCGGAAGCGTATTTGCTGGGCCACTCTGCGCGCCTCTTCGTCCAGTCCGTGGCCCAGGCCATGCACCACGCCCTGTACGACCACTTGCCCGTTGGCCAAGAACGTTACGCGCAAAACAACATCGCCTTGCACCTTCAAATCGCGCGCTTCGCTGGTGTACTGCGGCGGAGGTTTCGAAATCACTTCAAGATTGGTGGATGCGGGTGCGGCCGCAGTACGCTGCATCACCGGAGCGGCAGTGACAGCGGCGGGAATGCCAGCCGAGGCCACTTTGCCGTAGGTGCCGGCTGAAGTGCCGGTTGCGCCGGGAATGCCGGCTGAGGCAACCCTGCCCACCGTGCCGGCGTTCGATCCCGATTTGAGGCCGTTGCCGATGCCGGTAGAACCGATCACTCCATGTGGAGCGACGGCCGGGCCCTGCATGCCGCCGTAGGGATTGCCAATGGCGGCGATGGTTGCCGGCCGCGTGGCGTTGGGGTTGGGCGTTGCGCCAAAGGTCTCGCCCAGATGCACCGGCGCCGTCGAGGGCTTCACCTGCGCGTTCTGCGCGGGCATGGCCGCCGTGAGCGCGGCTTTGGGCTGCGGCGCAAGAATAATGGCAGGTTTTGCGGCCGGCTTCATCACCGGCATGGCCAGCTTAGCCTCCATCTGGATGGGCTTTGGCTCCGGCTTGGGCTTCGGCATCTCGATCTTCGG
>CAYZVG010000305.1:0-4071 GCA_964481595.1 uncultured Occallatibacter sp.
GATTTCGGTGCGCATGAATCGAATAATAGAGAGCCCCCTCGGGATCGCGAGCAAGCTCGGATTTGATCTGCGCTGGAAAACGCGTCTGCACAAGCAAAGCGCGCTCATTCTGCTTGCCGTTTGCATAGGCAAGAAACAGTCCGCGCCAGCCATCCAGATTACTGGACTGCACAGCGACGAGTTGCTCATAGACGCCCGCTGCCTGAGCATACCGCTGCTGTTTCATGAGCAGACCGGCAAGCCCGACAAGGGCTACGGGACTCTTGGCGTTCATAGCCAGCGCAGCCTTGTACTTCGCCTCCGCCACATCGAGCTTGTTTGCATTCAGCGCGTCAGATGCCTCTGACATGGTGAGCCAGAACCGCGACGACTCCAGAGCATCTTCAATGGACTTGGTCTTGTAGCCGTCCTGTTCCGCCAGCGTTAGATAACTGATTGCGCCGCCAAAGTTCTGCTGCTGCATACGCAAAAAGCCAATGCCCGCGGCAACACGGCCGTTCTTCGGCTCCTTGCGCTCTAACGCCTCGAACTTCGCCTCGGCATCGTCGAGCCGATGAGCATTGAGCGCCGCAAAGGCCGCGCGCTCGGCGGCGTTGCGGGCGATGCCGGAGTTCATGCGGGCCAGCTTCTGCTCGTCGGTGTGCAGATTGGTTGCGACTTCCTGGTCTTGTGGATGGCGCTTGAGATATTGGCGCAGCAAGGCCGCCGATGCGGGATTGGCGGAGTCCCAAAGCAACGCCTGGCGCAGAGCGGACTGCGCGCCCTGATCGTCCTGGTGCGCCATGAGAATGCGAATGCCCTCGGCGCGCGTTCTGGGATCGAAGGTGAGCATGGTTCCCAGGGAAACCTCGAAGCTCTCATCGCCGGGATGACGGGCGGCAAGGTCGCGCATGCCCGCCACGCCAGCGGCTTTGCCGGTGGCTGTGGCATAGAGCGTTTGATAATAGGCCGCGCCGATGTTGTCGTCGGGCGGATGGTCGCCATACAACCGCCGGTAGATGGCCATGGCGTCGTCGGCTTTTCCTTGACGAGCAAGATCGCCGGCGCGCCGCAGGTCTTCTCTCTGGGTCTGGCTGCTGCTGAGCGCCTCAATCCGTGCAATGTTCGGGTCGTTGGGATTCACGCGGCGCAGGCGGTCGAGCGTCTGGCTGGCCTTGTCCGATGCGCCCATCAATTTATAGTCCCTGGCCAGGCCGGCAAGAGCGTCAGCGTTGTTCGGTTCCGAAAGCAGAATCTGCTGCCAGAGCTGCACGGCCATATCGGGCCGTCCGCGCGACTCCAGGGCGCGGGCTTTCTCCACCACCATCGCACGCGTTTCGCCCGCGGGGCTCTCCGCGGGCTTTTTTTGAGCAACGCCCAACGGAAGCGCCAGCAGCAGGCAGCCCGCAACCATCATGTTTTTCTTCAAAGGCTCCCAGACCACCCTCATCGGCTCTTCCATTCCACCTTCAGTTCGCCGCTCGGGCCGAACTGAAACTTTCCATCCAGGAATCCGGTCGCGAACAGGGCAAGATTCTGGTCGTAGTAAGCCAGATCCTTGCCGTACAGGCCGGTCGAATCATCCTTCATCAAGCTCATGCGGATGATTTGCTGCGCGCTGATGGTGGAACGGCCAGGAAACGAGTTGAGATAAGGCACCACCGCCGCAGAAAATCCCACAGGTCCATCTTGCGCCAAAGCAATGCCCTCGTCACTCACCTTCTCTGGGGGGGCATCATGATTGCCAAGATAGCCGCTCATGGCGGCGACGGTGTTCACAAGCTGGTTGCGCATTTCGCCTTTGGCATACTGCATGCCGGCCCAAAGATAAACGCGAATAGCGTCGTATCCGCCGCCAGGACCATCCAACTGGTTGCCGGGCACTGTGCCGGGATGCTGTTCGGCTACCGGATAAAAGCCATCGCCGGGAAAGTATGCTACCCAGTCCATGGCGAAGCCATGACGCGCACTCTGCCGCAAGAGGCGTGGAATGTTCTGCGCAATCTGGCTCCAGGGGCCCGCGGGATCGACCACCGCAAGGCGCTCGAACAAAAAAAGCGGAACGTAGCTGGGATTGAGGATGTAGGTCTGGTCGTGCTGAAAGCCGACCGGGCCGGGCAAAAGCATTTCGCCAAAACCGGGCAGGTTGGCCACCTCCGATTTAGCGATCAATCCGAGCATATTCTTGCCCAGATAGCCGTAGATGGGGTTGTCCCACATGCGGCCTGCCTCAATCAGCGTGTAGGCCATCCAAACGTCCGCGTCCGATGCTGAATTCGTGTCGAGCGCTGTCCACTGGCCGTTTTTGTCTTTGCCCCACAGCCAAGCGGGAAGATGCGTTTGCAGATCGCCTTTGGCAAGGTTGGACTGCGTCCAGGAGAGGACGCGATCGAACTGCGCGCGGTCATTGGCGGCCAGCGCAAAGAATAATGCATAGGCTTCGCCTTCAGAGGTGGTGTGCTGGTCGCCTTTGGGGTCGAATACCCTGCCCTGCGCATCGATAAAGCGCGCAGAGTAAGATCTCCACAAAGGCCAGGAGCTTTGCCTGCATCCACCCGCCATGCTCAGCAGCAAGCAGACGATCGGCAAAAATCGTTTCCCATGCCGGAACATCCGAACGCCCATCGCTCAAATTCTCCAGAAAGGGCCGCTGCCGCCCTTTGAGTTTCCGCAGCCGGTGATGCCGCCGGCCTGACTCCACGGCGCGCAAAATAAGCCCGCACTTAGCAGCCGGAGACGACCGTTCTTGAAGGAAAAGAACGCCGCAGCCCGCCAAGGGGAGACTATGCGCTTGCTGTTGGGTATTTTAATCTGAAAGCGCGGCTAATCTTCAACCATCTTGAGGCGCGCTCTTGCCCTCACGCGCAGCCATTGCCGTGTCCAGATGGCAATCAGAAAGGCCAGCGCAATCACGATGAGCGCGGCCAGCCATGGCACACGCGTGAGCCACAACTGCAGGCGTATCCACCACGGCACTGTACCAACATGGTAAACATTGGCGCCAATTCTGAAGGACTGAAACGACGTTCCGTGCAGCACCGCAACCGAGCCCGAGATATCGCTGGCCTGCTGAACCTTCAGAAATGTATCCATAAACGGCTCAAAGTTGCCGGCGTCTCTTAGATAGATGGCGACAATGCTGCGCTTGGCTCCGGGCAGGAATGGAGACTCGATGCCCTCGATGACGGCATCGGGCGTTCCCGAGGCGGTCAGGTCGCCGGATTCGGTGTGCTCGTCGCTTTTGAGCTTCCACCATGCGTGGTGAAGAACATTGACGAAAAAGCCCTGGGTGTCATGCACCTGGATTTTGCCGCTGCGCATTGAAACCGGAAGGCTGTCTTGCAGGGTGGTGAATCCGGGCTGGTCGTCGCCGGTGCCGAGCACCAGAAAATCGCTGGCAGAGCCGGCGTGCAAGGCGTCAGGTCCGGCCACGGTTACCCGCAACGCGGGAAAGCCGGTCTGCCGGCCAAAATGGCCCATCAGCGTGAGGAAGATTTCGATCTCCTGCTCGCTGGGCGAGGATGGAAGCACAACGGTTGTCTCGGCCAGATCGGCCACGCGCGTGAAGGGGAAGCCGGCGTTGGCGAATATCTCAAGATTCGGCAGCGGCGCGTAGTGCGGGTAGCCGCTCAGGTCAAGATAGGAGTCGCTCAGGATTGCGCCCTGCATATTGATGGGCGTCGTATCTTTGCAGCCACCCTCTTTGAGCAACTGGAATGTGAAATCGAACGACAGCGAGTTCGAGAACGGGCGCAGATTGACGACCGGCACGGGAAGGTCTTTCTCGGTCTTGCGCGAAGACTCCTGCCCAGGGATGAGCGGCACCGAATCGAGGAAGGCGTTGTTGATTCTGACCTGCATGCTCGATATGGGGCCGATGGGAATCGAATTGTAGCGGTAGACGAGCTTCAACAGCGCGTTGGGCCGGTCGGAGTAGAAGATGTCGGGCGGAATGCGGAAGTAGACGTTGAGCGGCGAGGTTCCATCGCCCTGCATCTGATCGGAGGTTGCGTAGTCCCAGAGCTGAATCTTCTGGTCGGTGCGCGCCCAGCGCGGCGCATCGTCGGGCAGGCGTTTGGCCGGCAGGTTCAG
>CAYZVG010000306.1:0-4065 GCA_964481595.1 uncultured Occallatibacter sp.
ACTATTCGCAAATATCTATGGACAGGTGCGGCCTTTTTCATAGAAGAATGACAGCTTCAGTTTTATTGTGAGTTTCAGACACGGATATGCGTCCGCAGCGTGTCAAGCAGCGCGGGACAATTCATCCCTCTTGACTCTGCCGATGACGCGGAACTGCCATTCAGGATTCTCGGGTTTGCCCGGTACAGGCGAAGGCAGTGCCGCGGCTGTACAATTCTTGCGTGACTCGGCGGGAGAAACTGCCGTGTGGGGTGGGAAATGCCCGAAACAATCGATTGGCCTTTACACGGCAAACAAGAGCGGCCCAAGCGCCGCGGACTCTTCATTCTTCTCGCGATCATTCTGCTTCTGGTGTTCGGAAGCCGCGCGGCGATCTCGTTCTGGGTTGACCTGCTATGGTTCCGCTCGCTCGACTACGGCGAGGTCTTCTGGAAGACGCGGGGGCTGAACTGGGCTGTGTTTCTGGGCTTTGGCGCGGCTACGTTCGCGATCTTGCTGGGCGTGTACTGGGCGTTGAAGCGGGTACACGCGCAGGATCTGCCGACGACGCATCCGATTGTGCTGGGCGGGCAGGAGTTTCATCTGCCGGTCGCGAGAGTGCTGCGGATTGCGGCGGTAGCAGTGTCGGCGCTTGTGGCGCTGGCCACGGGCTCCTCAATGGCTGGACAATGGCCGACGCTGGCGCTCTACTTTTATGCGCCGCGCACGGCGGGCCTGGCAACCGATCCGATCTTCGGCAGGCCGCTGGACTTTTATCTTTTCACCTTGCCGGCGTGGCAGCTTTTTACTGGATGGCTGCTGATGCTGGCGGTGATTTCGTGCATTATGGCGGCGCTGTTTCTACTGATGACAGGCGGTGCGCGGGCCCTGAGCGGAGGCTTGAGCGGTGGGCTGGGCGGAAGGCTGCCGTGGCGGGGCCTGAGCCTGAGCGGCGGATTTCTGCTGCTGGTGCTTGCAATGCGCATGTACATCAGCCGGTTTGAGCTGCTGTTTGAGCATCACACCATCTTCGACGGCGTGACCTATACCGATGCGCATGTGGCCATTGGCGGGCTGCTGGTGGTGGCGATTGCGCTGTTGCTGGGTGCGGTGATCGCCTTTGCGGGCGGCGCGCTGAACCCGCGCGGACGCTGGCTGGCGGCGGCAGTTGCGCCGGCGGCGATCTGCTACCTGCTGATGGGAGCGGCAGGGTGGTACGTGACCACTTTCCTGGTGAAGCCGAATCAGCTCGATCGCGAAAAGCAATACATTGTGTACAACATCGAGATGACGCGGCAGGCTTTTGGGCTGGACCGCTTTACGCAGCATGAGTTCCCCGCCGAGACGACGGTGGAATCCGCAGACCCGGCCAACAATCAGGCGACTCTCAAAAACATTCGGCTGTGGGACGTGCAGGCGCTGAAAGACACGCTGCGCCAGGTGCAGGAGATTCGTACGTACTACGATTTTCCTGACATCGACATTGACCGCTACGCGCTGAACGGATCACTGCGCGAGGTGATGCTGGCGGTGCGCGAGCTGAACGTGGACAAACTGCCGGAGAGCAGCCGCAACTGGATTAACGACAAGCTGATTTACACGCATGGCTACGGGATCACGATGAATCCCGTGAACGGCTTTACGCCGGAGGGGCTGCCGACGCTGATGCTCTCAAACATGCCGGTGCAGAGCACGGAGCCGGAGCTAAAGGTGACGCGGCCGGAGATCTACTTTGGCGAGATGACCGACACGGACGTCTACGTGAAGACCAAGCAGCAGGAGTTCAACTATCCCGAGGGACAGACGAACAACCTGAGCTCTTATGAAGGCACGGGCGGCATTGAACTGGGTGGATTTTTGCGCCGCATTCTGCTGGCGTTTGACCGCGGCGATTTGACCAAGCTTCCCTTTAGCGACGACGTAACCTCAACGAGCCGATTGCTGATGCGGCGCAATGTGCGCGTGCGGCTGGCTACGCTTGCGCCGTTTCTCACCTTCGACCAGGACCCATATATTGTGGTGGGCGCGGACGGGCGGCTGAAGTGGATTGTGGACGCTTTTACAACGTCGGACACGTATCCATACTCGGCGCACTTCAGCGTGGGCAACGATGAAGTGAACTACATGCGCAATAGCGTGAAAGCTGTGGTGGACGCATACGACGGGACGACAACGCTGTATGTGTTCGATAACCAGGACCCGATCATTGCCGCGTGGCGCAAGATTCTGCCGGGGCTGTTTAAAGACGCGAGCCAGATGCCGGATTGGCTGCACAAGCATGTGCGCTATCCAGAGCTGCTGCTGAGCCTGCAGGCGGAAGTGTACGGCCTGTATCACATGACCAATCCGGAGGTCTTCTACAACCGCGAAGATCTGTGGACGGTGGCTACCGAGACGGGCACGGGCGCGAGCGGCGAGCAAACGGCAGTGGCAATGCAGCCGAACTTTGTGCTGATGAAACTGCCGGGCGAGACGGAGCAGGAGTTTGTGGAGATTCTGCCGTTTACTCCGGCGAGCCGCAACAACATGATTGGATGGATTGCGGCGCGCAGCGATGGCGCGCACTACGGCACGGCTGAGGTGTATGACTTTCCGAAGACACGGCTGGTAGATGGGCCACAGCAGATTGAGGCGCGCATCGACCAGAACGCGCAACTCTCAGGACAGTTGACGTTGTGGAATCAGCAGGGCTCGCACGTAAGGCGCGGCAGTTTGCTAGTGATTCCCTGCGGCAAGGCGTTGCTTTTCGCGGAGCCGATTTACTTGCAAGCCGATCGCAGCCCCATGCCGGAACTACGGCTCGTGGTGCTGGCACTGCAAGACAGGCTGGCCTACGCGCCAACATTCGAAGGAGCGCTGGCATCGCTGTTCGGGCAGGAGAGCTCGACGCTGAGCGCATCGGAAACAGCGACGGCTGCCGCGCCGGAGACGGGCGGATCAAAGCCGGCAGCGGAGAGCGTGAGCACGCTTGCCGCGCAGGCGAGCAAAGACTTCTCAGATTACGAGCGGCTGACCGCGGACGGCAAGCTGACCGATGCGGGACAGAAGCTGGACGACCTGAAGCATGTGCTTGACCGGCTGAACTCGATGCAGAAGTGAGGCGGCGCGGCGCATTGGGCTCGCGCCGCGCTGCTTGAGAAAACAATTGAGAAACAACCGGTAAATGTATAATCGGTTTACTCATGAGCTCGAACGCTAGAAAGATTTCTAAGAACCGGCGGCGTGCGGTAGTCAGCATCCGCGAGGTAGCGCGCCGCGCGCGGGTTTCGATTGCGACGGTTTCGCGCACGGTGAACCGTATTCCCAGCGTGGATCCGGAGCTGGCAAAGCGGGTGAGAAAAGTTGTGGACGAGATGGGCTACGTGCCCAACACGCAGGCTCGTGCGCTGGTGTCGGGGCGCAGCCGCATTCTGGGGCTGATTGTTTCAGAGATCACCAATCCCTTTTTCCCGGAGCTTGTGCAGGAGTTTGAAAACCTGGCCGTGGCGCAAGGCTACGAGGTGATGATCGGCTCGACGAACTACGACGCAACACGCACCGAGGCCTTGATCCGGCGCATGCTGCAACGCGGCGTGGACGGCGTGGCGATTATGACCTTCGGCATTGAAGAAGAGCAGGTGCAGAAGCTGGTGAAGCACGAGTTCCCGCTGGTGTTTGTGGATGCGGGGCCGGATTTGCCGAACATCCGCGTGCTGAATGTAGATTATGGCGAAGGGATTCGCGAAGCAGTACAGCACCTGGCCGCGCTGGGACACAGGAAGATTTCATTTATCAGCGGACCGCTGCGCATGCGCACGGCGATGACGCGGCGCGATTCGTTTCGCAAATCGATGGCGGAACTGGGTCTGGCTGCGCCTGCCAAGACGATGGTCGAGGGCGACCACACGATGGAAGGCGGAAGGGCCGCGATGGAGCGGCTGCTGACGCTGGACGAATTGCCAACGGCGGTGATCTGCTCGAACGACATGACGGCGATCGGCGTACTTCATGCTCTGGACGAGACGACGCACAGAGTGCCCAAAGACATTTCTGTTGTGGGCTTCGACGACATTCATCTTTCGCGCTTTATGCTTCCGCCGCTGACCA
>CAYZVG010000307.1:0-4013 GCA_964481595.1 uncultured Occallatibacter sp.
CGCTCGCTGCCGATCGTGTTTGCGTACTGGCTGGTGATCGCGTTTGAGATGAAGAGGCTGTACATCTGGTCGCGGTTTACAAGCGACAGCCAAACGGCGGCGGCGCTGAAGCTGGGATTGATTACCGAGTTCCAAAAGCACTGCATGGACTTCAAGCGGGGGATGCTGAATCCGCAGATGTTCTGGTCAGTAGGCATTCTGTGCTTTGCCGTGTGGTGGTTCTATACGTGGCGGTTGACGCAGATGAGCGCGCAGCGCGACGCGAAGGGAGCGGAAACCACGCCGCAGTGGATCAAGCGATTCGAGAACTTCAGCGGGCCGGGCATTGTGATTTACGCGCTGACCATGACGGCGGCGGTGATTTACTGGGTGATGTCGATGGACCCGACGTGGTTTTCGTCGGTGTATGGATTGCTGTTCCTGGTGGGACAGGGATACTCGGTGCTGGCGTTCGGCATTATTGTTTCGATCGCGCTGTCAAAGGCCGAGCCCTTCAAAACCATCCTGCGGCAGACCGAGCAGCACGATCTGGGCAAGCTGACCTTCGCCTTTGTGATGCTGAATATCTACCTGGCCTTCTCGCAGTTCCTGATTATCTGGTCAGGAAATCTGCCGGAAGAGATTCCCTGGTATCTGGATCGCATTCGCGGCGGCTGGGGCGTGATTATTACGCTGGACTTTATCTTCCACTGGCTGATTCCTTTCACGCTGCTGCTGTCGCGCGACCTTAAGCGGAACAAGAAGCGGCTGACGCGGGTGTGCCAATGGATGATCTTCGCGAAGGCCTTCGATCTGTTCTGGCTGATAGAGCCGAACTTCAAGGATGCCGCGCGCAACCTGCACTTCAGCTGGGGAATTCTGGAGTACATTGCGGTTCCCGCGGCGATGGTTTCGTTCTGGATTGCTTTCTTCTGCACGCGCCTGAAGATGCGGCCTCTGGTGCAGACCAACGACCCGCATTTGGCGGAGATTCTGGAGCCTGAACATGCACAAGCATGAGAACGACGGTTCTGAGCACGAGCCGGAAAAGATAGACACCTCGACAGGCTACGAGCGGAGCGACGTAAAGATCACGGGGATTCTTGTGTTTCTGATCTCGCTCGGTGTCTTTGTGGTGGTTGTGGGCGTGCTGGCGTACGGCATGGGCAAGGTACTGAATGCCTACATGAACAAGCAGGACGGGCCGAACTCGAAGTGGACCAAGACGGTAGAGGTGCGGCAGCTTGGCAACCTGCCTTCCAGTCCCGAACTGCAGAACAAAATATCGGAGCTGACGCAGAGCTTTCCCACGCCGCGGGTGCAGACCGACGATGGCAATCAGGATGTGGCCGACCTTCATGCGCGCGAGAATCTGCTGCTAGAGAACTACACTTGGGCAGACGAGGCGCACACCAAGGTAAGGATTCCGATAGAGCAGGCGATGCAGATTATGGCCAAGCGCGGGATTCCTGTTGCACCCTCGGCGCAACTGCCACCGCCGTTGACGGGCGATGAGCGGCCCACGGTTGGCACGCCGCTGACCAACGGATTTGCCCTAACCGGGTATGAACAGGAAGAAGCTGAACAGGTTCCGCATGGAGTAACGAAGTAAGACGCGGGCACTCCTGAGTTGGTTTTTCAAGGAACAGGAAACCCGAGCCCAACCGCAGAGAAGCACCACTTACCCGGATGGCGATTGAATTTTGAACGGCACACCGGGAGAAGGAGAGAGGGAACAATGATGAGCAAAGGCACTACGAGTAGAAGCTGGCGTGCGACGGCAGTGGCCGCGGCGGGCATTCTCGCGCTGGGCGTTGCCGCGGTTCCCTCTGTACTGCTTGCGCAGGTTTCAAGCTACGGCGACAAGCAGGTGGGAAAGACCGAGGACAAGCCGCCATCGCTGCTGGACGGAGTGAAGATCGATCAGCACCTGAACCAGCAACTGCCGCTGGGTTTGACCTTTACCGACGACGCCGGCAAGCTGGTGGCCCTGAGCAGCTACTTTGGCAAGAAGCCCGCGATTCTGGCGCTGGTGTACTATCGCTGCCCGATGCTCTGCAGTGAAGAGCTCGATGGGCTGACGAGCGCGCTTGAGATGGTGCGCTACGTTCCAGGCAAGGACTTCAACATCATCGTGGTGAGCATCGATCCCACCGAGGGAACCGATCTTGCGGCGGCCAAGAAGCGCGAGTATCTGAAGCGCTACGGTCATGCGGAGACGGCGAACGGCTGGCACTTTTTGACAGGCACGCAGGCGAACATCGATGCGCTCACCCAGACCGTGGGCTTCAAGTACGTGAAGATCAATGTTCCAGGCAGCAAGTTTATGCAGTATGCCCATGCCAGCTCCATCCAGATTGTGACGCCGGAAGGCAAACTGGCGCAGTACTACATGGGTGTGGAGTACTCGCCCAAAGATATGCTGCTGGGGTTGGACGAAGCGTCGTCGAACCGGATTGGATCGCCGGTGGACAACATTCTTACGTACTGCTATCACTACGATCCCCAAACCAACACGCACTCGCTGATTGTGGCGCGCGTGGTGCAGATGGGCGGCGGCATCACGGTGATTTTGCTGGGCGGTTTCATGTTCATCATGTTCCGCCGCGATTACCGTCACGAGAAGTTGAGCGGGCTTATTGAGACGGCGCACGACGACGCCGGCGGAGAAAACGAGAAATCGCGAACAGGAAAAAAGGTGAACGGATAACGGAATGAGCCATATTAGTCCAGTATTTTGGCAATTTCTCGTCAAGTGGATGACGAACTTTGCGCTGTATCCACCGGAGGCGTCGACCATTGCGCCGCAGATGGACGCGCTGTATTTTTTCATGGTCCTGGTGAGCCTGATCGGGCTTACGATCGTGATCCTGCTGATCGTGAGTTTTTCGATTCTGTACAGCAGGAAGCGTCATCCGAAGGCGGTGCAGATCGAGGGTTCGACACTGCTGGAGGCGACGTGGACGATCATTCCACTGGGTTTGTTTCTTATCATGTTTGTGTGGGGCGCACTGATCTATTTCCGCGTGTTTACGCCGCCGGCCAACGCCATGAACATTTACGTGGTGGGCAAGCAGTGGATGTGGAAGGCAGAGCATCCGGGCGGCCAGCATGAGATCAACTCGCTGCATATTCCGGTGGACCAGCCGATCCAGTTGACGCTGATTTCGCAGGATGTGTTCCATAGCTTTTCGATTCCCGCCTTCCGCGTGAAGCGCGAGGCAATTCCTGGCCGGTATACGACGGTTTGGTTCCAGGCAACGGCGACGGGTACGTATCACCTGTTCTGCACGCAATACTGCGGCACCAACCACTCGGCGATGATTGGCGATGTGGTGGTGCTTTCGGCCGACGATTACAAGAAGTGGCTGGCCAGCTCAACCAGCGGCGACTCACTGGCGCAGAACGGCGAGCGGTTGTTTGCCAGCCTGAGCTGCGCGGCCTGCCACAACACGCGGCCTGACGCGCGCGGCCCGAGCCTGGCCAACGTTTACGGATCGAAGCTGACGCTCTCAAGCGGGGAACAGATAACGGCGGACGACGCCTATCTGCGCGAAGCGATTCTGAATCCGTCGCAGCACATTACCCAGGGATACGCGCCGATTATGCCGACGTATCAAGGGCAGGTAAGCGAAGAAGGCGTGATCGCGCTGGTGGAGTACATCAAGCATCTGGACTCCGACTATCGTATCCAGCAGACAACCACCACAACCGACCTTCTGCCTGAAAGCCAACCTACTGCGAAACCCGCGGCAACCAAGCAGGCAGCGCAGGGAAAGGTGAACCCATGAGCACCTCGACCATCGTCAGTCTTCCCGATCAGTCCACGGCCAGGATTCCCAAGATGAACTACCTGACCAAAGAGAATGGTCTGCTGAGCTGGCTGCTGACCAGCGATCACAAGCGCATTGCCACGCTCTACCTGATCTCGATTACGTTTTTCTTCTTTATCGGCGGCGCGCTGGCGGGACTGATCCGCCTGGAGCTGCTGACGCCGCAGAGCGACCTGATGGCCGCCGACACCTATAACAAGG
>CAYZVG010000308.1:0-4006 GCA_964481595.1 uncultured Occallatibacter sp.
ATCTCGGCAGGATGCAGATTCCAGCGCACCAGCCGCTCCACCAGCTCCTCCATCAACCACGTCGACGTAACCCACGATCCATAAATCGTCTTCTGGTCGTGAATAATGTCGGGAGAAGGGTTGAACTCCACCGTTCCTCCTTCGCCCAGAAACACAATCCTGCCCCACTTGCGCGTTGCGCGGATCGCCGTTGCGCGTGCCGCGTGGTGAGCCGAGCAATCCACGGCGCGTTCAACGCCCCAGCCGCCGGTCAGGTCCTTCACCTGCGCAACGTTCTCTGGTCCGGACGCCAGCACGTGGTCGCAAAGGCCAAGGTCGAGCGCGATCTTCATGCGTTCGGGAACAACGTCGATGCCGATGATTTTTTGTGCGCCGAGCTTGCGGCAAAGCGCGCCGGTAGCCAGCCCTACCGGACCGAGTCCCGTAATCAGCACTGCATCGTTGCCGCTGATGCCGATCTTCTCCAGCCCCTCATACACGGTGCCGAACCCGCAGGCTACCTGCGCGCCGTCGGCGTAGCTCAGTGAATCGGGCAACGCAATCAGGTCCTTCTCCTCGGCAATCATGTACTCCGCCATGCCGCCGTCGCGCTGCCATCCGTAAGCGCGGCGATATTTCTCGCTGGTGCAGGAGATCATGTACCCGCGCCGGCAATCGTTGCACACTCCGCAGCCGGAGATGTGGTAAACAATCACGCGGTCGCCATCTTTAAAGCGGCGGCAGCCGGGGCCGGCGGCCACAATTTGTCCGCAAGGCTCATGGCCCGCGATCACGCCCTGGTAGCCCTCGGGGCCTTTGCCCAGATGCTCGTGATAAATGCAGCGAATGTCGGAACCGCAGATGGTGGAAGCCTTCATACGCAGCAGCACTTCGCCGTGGCCGGGAGTGGGCACGGGCACCGTGCGCATTTCAACAGTCGAGTCGCCGGGCAGATACGCGGCGGTCATAGTGGCGTTCATCTTCTTTTTCTCCAGGTTGTCGAAAGGTCTTGTTTGTCGTTGTTCCGGCTGGCGATGGTCTGGCGCAGCTTGAAATCACGGCGGCGTGATTTCGCCGTCCATGTCCCAGAGAGCCTCCCAGCTCTGGCCGTCTTTCCAGAGGAACACCTGGCCCTTGATCAGCCGGCAGTTGCGGTCGATTCCGGCGATGGCGCTCATCTCGTCGTCCGTTAGCGGATCGCCGGTAACGCAGGCAAGGTTGTCGCGGTAGTGATTCACCGAGAACGGAATGGGCGCCTGCCCGCGCTGAACAGCCCACTTGATGCACACCGCCGCGGGACCGATGCCGTGCCGCGCGGCGATCTCAAGAATCACTGGATCCTGCGTGGGCGTGGTGTCTTCCGGCGTGCGGTCGCGCTCTGGCCGGCCCGGCGAGCCAATGGGGCAGTAGCCTATGGGCAGAATGCCGTTGTCGACAACGTACTTGAACAGCTCCGTCTGCTGAAAGTGCGGATGCAGCTCCATCTCATTGGCCGCGGGCTTAATGCGCGCGTCGCGCAACACCAGCTTGAGCTTGGGAACGGTCATGTTCGAAGTGCCGATGTGGCGCACCAGGCCCATGTCCACAAGTTGCTCCATCGCCCGCCATGTCTTCATGTAGTTCTCGTGAAGATAGGGCTTGGCGTCGGGGCTGCGCGAGGTCACATCGCATTGCGGCGGATGAAAGTTCGGGAAAGGCCAGTGAACCAGGTAAAGGTCAAGATACTCAAGCCGAAGATCGGCGAGCGACTGCTTGCACGAGGCGATTACGTCTTCAGGCTTGTGGTTATTGTTCCAGACCTTCGAGGTAATCCAAAGATCTTCGCGCTTCACACCGCCCTTTTGGATGGCCTCAAGCGCGCCGCCCACTTCCTTTTCGTTGCCGTAGACTGAGGCGCAATCGAAATGGCGATAGCCGATTGCAGCGGCGCCAAGCACAGCCGTGGCCACCTGGGCTGCGTTCACGCTGTCTGAGCCGAATGTGCCCAGCCCAACGGCTGGAACCTTGGCCCCGGTGTAGAGCGTTTTCTGTGGAACGGATGCGGGATTGATGGGTGCGGTTGCTGCGTGAACCGAAGTGCTCATCTCTTCTCCAGACGATTACGTTAACGATAACTGAGAACATCGAAGTATACGTAGCCAGCAAGCGCCAAGTCAACGCGCCGGGCGCGCTTCAAGCGAAGCCCAGGTAAAATCCAGCAGAAACTCGGCATCTGCGGCGACTGGCGCGCCATTCTGCGCCAGCAGGCGGCGCTGGATGGTCCCGCGTGTCATGTCGGCAACCAGCCACGCGGTTTTCTCCGCATCGAGGCGACGGATTGCGCCCTTGCGCGCTGCCTTCTCGATTTCGAGCGTCAGGCGATGGACCGGCTCGCGGAGCCAATCGCGGTACTGGCTGCGCGTAAACGACAAATTGTCCGATGCGGAGTCCATGATGCGGAAAAACTCCTTGTTCGCCTCGGCATTTTCCAGGCGGACCAGGACAAATGCGCGGATCTTTGCCTTCAGGCCGGCGACCGCGTCGATGCGTTCGAGCGTGCTCATCTTGAGCGCCTTCATGTCGTGGTCGAGAACCGCTTTGTAGATATCGGTTTTGGATTTGAAGTAGAGATAGACGGTGCCCTTGGCCACTCCCGCCTCTCGGGCGATTTCGTCCATAATTCCGAGCGCGAATCCCCTGCGGGCAAACACCGTGCGCGCCGCATTCACAATTTCAGTGCGGCGAAATTCGGAAACGATCTGCTGCTTGGTCTTCGCCTGCGCGCGCGCTGGAGCTTTTCTCATTGCCGTCTCCCTCAGAACGTTCTGACTGCCTAGTATATTAAACTGACTCTATGGTCAGCGAAAAAAGCAATCAGCCCGGCAGTGTCTCTGCCGAGTGGCGGCCGTCCGTCAATCCCTGGCTGGTTGCGGTCTCGGTCATGCTGGCCACATTCATGGTGGTGCTTGATTCCTCGGTGGCCAACGTCGCCCTGCCGCACATCGCCGGCACGCTCTCCGCTTCTACCGACGAGTCGACCTGGGTGCTCACCAGCTACCTGGTGGCCAACGCGATTATGCTGCCGGCGGCGGGGTGGATCGCGCGCCGCATTGGCCGCAAGCGCCTGATGATGATCTCGATTCTGGTGTTTACAGGCGCGTCGCTGTTGTGCGGAATGTCCGTCGGCATGCCGATGCTGATCGTGTCGCGCGTGCTGCAAGGGCTGGGCGGCGGCGGAATGCAGCCGCTGGCTCAGTCGATTCTGCTCGAGAGCTTTCCTCCGCACAAGCACGGCGTGGCAATGGCCGTATACGGAATGGGCATCGTAGTGGCGCCGGTCATTGGGCCCACACTGGGCGGATGGATTACCGACAGTTATTCGTGGCGATGGATCTTCTACATCAATCTCCCGGTAGGGCTGCTGGCGCTCTTCATGGCCAACATGAACATTGAGGACCCGCCCTATCTGCGGCAGAAATTCACCGGGGCCATTGACTATATGGGATTCTGGCTGATGGCCGTCTGGCTGGGCGCGATGCAACTGGTACTCGACAAGGGGCAGGAGGCGGACTGGTTCGAGGCCAATTGGATTCGCGCGGCAACATTTATTTCAGCGGCGGCGTTTGTAGGCTTTGTGGTGTGGGAACTGAGGAGCAGCGAACCGATCGTGCAGCTTCGCATTCTGCGCGATCGCAACTTCCGCGTGGGGACGATGGTGACAACTTTGTACGGTTTCGCTCTCTATGGAATAACCGCGCTGTTGCCCTTGTTTCTGCAAACGCTGCTTGGCTACTCGGCGCTCGATAGCGGCCTGGCGGTTTGCCCGCGCGGCCTCGGCTCCATGCTGGCAATGATTGCGGTGGGATTACTCGTCGGTCGCGTGGACGCCCGCCTGCTGCTGGCCTTGGGCTTTGCCGGCTTCGGCATCTCCACGCTGATGTTGAGCCACATCAACCTGGGCATCTCCATGTGGTCGGTGGCCATTCCAAATTTTCTGAACGGATTCGCGGGCGGCTTTGTCTTTGTTCCGCTCACCACCATGACCATG
>CAYZVG010000309.1:0-3992 GCA_964481595.1 uncultured Occallatibacter sp.
ATGCCGGCCGCAAATCCGTATGCCCAAAATCGTCGCCCTTCCACAGCATCGGCTCCCGCTTCTCCCGCGCCAGCGCATAGCTGAAGCAGTCACCAAAGTTCAGCCCCGCCGGGTGTCCGCTTCCCTTGCCGAAGTCTCGATAAGCCTGCCTTGCAGCTTTGGCTTGCACCGCCGTCACCGACTCGATAACCATATCCAGTTCTTCAATCAGATCGTCCAGCCCAGCGCTTCGCACTGGGTCTCGCCGACTGTCCAGTACAATCGCCGTTTCAAGGTAGGAAGCCGCCGACATCCGTAAGTGGTCGGCGGAGACCATCTTCGCCGACAACACCTGCCAATCTTCCTCATGCTTGATTACAGCCACCATTGCCGATGAGTCGACGATCATTTAGGCAGCCCCGTTTCCTCATCGTAAAGATCGTTGATCATCTCATTTCCAGTGCGGCCGTCGTTAAACAGCGGCGCACACAACTCTGCGAACTCTCGCAGAGCCTCCATGCGGCTCTTCCGCTTTCCGGATTCTTCCTGGCGCTCCAGTCGCTCCCTGAGCGCAACCTTGACTGCCATTGTCACCGTCTCTCCGTTCTTTTGCGCGACCATCCGCGCTAGGCGGTCCGTCTCTTCGTCTTTGATACTCAACGCCATAGTTCTACCTTTCTACCATCCGCGTCTACCATTCTACCATTTTCCGCATCCCGCCATCCCCGCCCCATGCCCTAAGCTAGAACCATGACCGACCCAACCACGGAACCCGCGCAGACCCAGCCCGCCCAGCAGCCCCCTGCCCAGCAGCCGTCCTTTGACCTGCTCGTCGTCGGCGCCGGGCCCACCGGCCTGGCCTGCGCCATCGAGGCACAAAAAGCCGGTCTCCGCGTCGTCGTCGTCGACAAGGGATGCCTCTGCAACTCTCTCTTCCACTACCCCGCCCACATGACCTTCTTCACCACCTCAGAACGGCTTGAAATCGGCGGCATTCCCTTCCCCTCAACCAACGCCAAGCCCACCCGCGATGAGGCGCTGGAGTACTACCGCCTGGTCGCCGCCTTCTACAAGCTCGACGTGCGCCTGTACCAGTGCGTCAAGCGCGTCGCCGGCGCTGACGGCAGCTTCGCCGTGCATACTGAAGACCGCTTCGGCCGCACCGGCCTTCTCAACGCCCGCAAACTCGTCATCTCCTCCGGCTATTACGACCTGCCCAATCTGATGAACATTCCCGGCGAGAACCTCAGCAAGGTTCACCACTATTACGTCGATCCGCATCCCTACTTCGAGATGGACGTGGCCGTTATCGGCGGCAAGAACTCCGCTGCAATCGCGGCCCTTGAGTTGTGGCGTCATGGCGCGCGCGTTACCCTCATCCATCGCGGCAGCGGAGTTCAACCCCACGTTAAATACTGGATCAAGCCCGACATCGAGAACCGCATCAAAGACGGCGAAATCAAAGCCTACTTCGATACCAAAGTAGTCGAGATCGCCCCTGACGCCATCGTCCTTGAAACCCCTAATGGCCGCACCACCATCCCCAACCACTTCGTCTTCGCCATGACCGGCTATCATCCGGACTTCACCTTCCTTGAGCGCCTCGGCATCCACTTCGAAGGCCCCGACAAGCTTCCCCGCTGCAATCCCGATACACTCGAAAGCAACATCCCCGGCATCTATCTCGCGGGAGTCATCGTTGCCGGCGCGCGCACCAACGAAATCTTCATTGAGAACGGCCGCTTCCACGGCCACCAGATCGCCGCCGCATTAGAAGCGAAGCTGAAGAGCTGACTTGCTGACTAGCTAACTCGCTAACCCGCTCATTGATTCTGTACACTTGACTGGCCGATTTGAGTGCTCAATCCTCCGTCGGCAGGATGCTCCCCATGCGATGGTGGCCACGCACAATTCGCTGGCAAATGCTCGCGGGGCTCCTCCTGCTTGAGACCCTTTCCATCGGTCTGTTCCTTGGCATTCTCATCCATCAGCAAAACGCTGAAATCTACCTGCGCGCCCAAACGCGGCTCAACTATGAAGCCTCATCCATGGCACTCCAGGCTCGGGAAGCCCTGCTCCAAAGCCGTCCCGGCTGGGTTGGCCTTTCCGTAAAAATGATGGGCGAAGCTCCCACCGTGGCTAACGCCAAGGTCACCGATCCAGCAGGCAATGTCCTCTTTACCGGCAGAGGGGATTCCGACCAGTCCACGCTCGATCCCGTAGAACTCGCCCAGATTCCCCTCGTCGCGCATCAGGATCCACATTTCTTTGCCTTTGGAAACAAGCGTTGGGAGTCCGTCTCAGCCATCTACACCGGCCGCGATCTACGCGGCTACGCCTGGGTTGAGTACCACAGAAACTGGGCCCGCGAGCAGGTGGATTCCATCGTCCATGACACCATTCTGTTCGGCATCATCTGGGTATTGGCTTCGGCCATCCTTGTGCTGCTTATGGCGCGCGCCATCTCCCGGCCCCTCGCCATCCTCCACCGCGGCACCCGCGCCCTCATGACCGAGCCGGACAACAGCACCCATTTCCCGCTGCCCACCGGCGTGCAAAACGAGTTCGGCGACCTCATCCTTGCCTTCAACCGCATGGTCGCCTCCATCGCCGAGCAGCGCGCCGGCCTCAATGACACGCTTTCGCTGCTTGACTCCATGCTGGCCAACGCGCCCATCGGCCTGGCGTTTTTCGATCGCAGTTGCCGCTTCACCCGCGTCAATCAGGTCTTTGCCGAGCTCACCGGCATCCCCTTGAGCCGTCATCTCGGCCGCACCCTCAAGGAAGTTCTGCCCCAGCACGCCGCCCAGCAAATTGAGAATGCCGTGCTGCGCGTCCTGGCCGAGCAGGAGCCCTCCGGAACCATCGAGCTGAGCGGCCAGCAAGGCAAGCCCGCCCGCCAGTGGACATGGCTCGTCACCGCCTACCCCGTGCGCACCACTCCCCAGCAAATTCGCTGGGCCGGCATCATCGTTCTTGACGCAACCGACCGCAAACGCAGTGAAGATGCCCTGCGCAAAGCAGAAAAGCTCGCCGTCACAGGACGCCTCGCCGCCTCCATCGCCCACGAGATCAATAATCCTCTCGAGGCCATCACCAACATCCTCTTTTTACTGCGCAACTACTGCCAGCTCCAGGACCCCGCGCTCAACTACGTCGGCATGGCCGAGTACGAGGTCCGCCGCATTGCAGAAATCACTCAGCAAACTCTGCGCTTTTACCGCCAGCCCACGCTGCCCGGCCGCGCCAACCTGTCTGAGCTGCTCGGCTCCGTGCTCAGCCTCTATCAAGGCCGCTTCAACTCTCTCAATCTCAAGGTCGAGCGCGGCTTCGACCCTGACCTGGACCTGTTCTGCTTTGCCGGAGAGATCCGCCAGGTCTTCGCCAACCTGGTCGGCAACTCCATTGATGCATCGTCGCCCGGCGGCCGACTCATCGTCCGCGCCCGCCGCTCCCACAACTGGCGCAACCCCGCCCAAACCGGCGTTCGCTTCACCACCGCAGACACCGGCTCCGGCATGGAGCCGGAGATCCGCAAGCGCGTCTTTGAAGCCTTCTTCACCACCAAGGAGTCCACCGGAACCGGCCTCGGCCTCTGGATCAGCTCCGAGATTCTGGAAAAGCACCACGGCATCGTTCATCTCCACAGCCGCACCGCCGCCTCCGGCAAACCCTCCGGTACGGTCTTCCAGTTCTTCATCCCCGACGACCCCGACCTTCTCGTCCACGCCGATCCCCCGCCCACCGCCCAAGCCTGATCGCCGCTCTCAAAGCTGGCCGGTCGCCCGGCCGGACTCTCAACCCAAAAAAGTGATGGGAGTCCTGGTACCGGGGGAGCAAGTTGATCTTTCCCACCAAAAGCGGGTGCCCCAGGGCCGGGGTCCCCAACGGACGATTTTTGTCTGTTGGGGTGGAGGTGCCTCGCCGTTGGGCACCTGGGATAGCACAGACTTCAGCGTTCGTGGTTTCCCAGATTCTCTCTTGCAAGGCAAGCATTTTCGTTGGGGCTTGCT
>CAYZVG010000310.1:0-3988 GCA_964481595.1 uncultured Occallatibacter sp.
CGTTTGTTCGTTCGCCGCTGCCCGGCGCGGAAGGCGTGGAGTTTGTGATTCACGCCGCACCGCAACTTGGTGCGCGCTTCACGCAGATGAGTGCGGAGTTCACAGCAGGCGGATTACTTGCGCCGGCGTTGGCGCAGCGCTTCCTGTTTGTGCTCGAAGGAAAACTTGAACTAACAGCCGGCAATCAAAGGCACGTTCTCGCGCCGAACGGTTTTGCCTATTTGCCACAAGGAACTCCGCACCGGGTGCGAGCGTTAGAAAAATCGCGCGCCGCGGTGATTGAAAAGCCGTATCAGCCGCAAACTGGAACTGCACCCACTCAAGCAGTTGTTGGCAATGAAGGCGACATTGCTCCAGTCGCACTGATGGGGGACGAAACCTTGCGTGTGCGCTCGCTGATGCCCGATGGGCCGGCCTACGACTTTGCCGTGAACACCATGACCTACGACCCAGGTGCGGCGTTGAGCATGGTTGAAATTCACGTGATGGAGCATGGCTTGCTGATGCTTGAAGGAGGTGGCATCTACAGGCTTGGCGACTTGTGGTATCCGGTTGAGGCTGGCGACTTTATTTGGATGGCCCCGTACTGCCCGCAATGGTTCGGCGCATTGGGCAAACGCCCGGCCAAATATCTCATCTACAAAGACTGGCGCAGGCATCCACTGGGAGCGTAACCATGAGCACTCAGCCAATCCGTTCGATCGACGAGCTTATCGAAGAACTGCTGACTCTCGGGCGCATCTCAGAGGCCGAGCCACCGGTGGTGACACGCGTCGTGTTCAGCGAGGCGGACATGCGTGCGCGCAGTTATGTAAAAGGCCTTTGCGCCGCGGCTGGCCTTGACATTCGCGAAGACGCAATCGGCAATACATTCGCGCGCTGGCAGGGCTCTAAGCCGGACCTTGCGCCCATCGGCACGGGCTCGCACATCGATGCTATTCCCAACGCAGGATTGTATGACGGATGCGTCGGCGTGCTTGGTGGGCTTGAGGCAATTCGCGTTTTGCAGCAGCTTGGATTCAAGCCAAGGCGATCAATTGAGCTGGTGATTTTTACTGCAGAGGAGCCAACGCGCTTCGGCATCGGTTGCCTGGGCAGCCGCATGATGGCTAACGTGCTGACACCGGCGCAGGCTCTGGCGTTGCGCGATAAGGAGGGACGTGGACTTGACGAATTGCGCAAGGCAGCTGGCTTCAAAGGCCCGCTTGAGTCCGTTGCTCAACCGCGAGGCCGGTTTCACCAATTCGTGGAGTTGCATATTGAGCAGGGTCCATTTCTTGAAGCAGAAGGTCTCGACGTGGGGCTGGTGACGCACATTGCCGCGCCAGCCAGCCTGCGCATTGCGATTGAAGGCGAGGGCGGCCACGCAGGCGGCAAGCTGATGCCGAGGCGTAAAGACGCACTCACGGCAGCAGCGGAGCTGATTCTCGCTCTTGAAGAATCTGCAAATTCTACCGGCGCAATCGATACCGTTGGCACAGTGGGCGTTTGCGAGGTGTTTCCTGGCGCGGTCAACAGCATCCCCTCGCGCGTGCGTCTGGAAACGGATATCCGCGACATCGACCACGCCAGGCGCGACCAAGTGCTTGACGCCCTGCGCAACAAATGCGTTGAAGTGGCTGCGCGTCGCGGCGTTTCCATTGCGACCGAACTGGTGAACGCCGATCCAACCACCGTAAGCGATCCGGAACTTGTCTCTGCGCTTGAAGCGTCGGCAATCGCGGCCGGCAAGACATACCAGAAGATGGTGGCCCGCGCATATCACGACACTTCTTTCGTCTCTTGCATTGCGCCAGTGGCGATGTTGTTTATTCCCTGCCGCGGCGGCGTTAGTCACAGGCCCGACGAATTTGCCTCGCCGGAGTGGATCGGAGGCGGTGTTCATGTGCTTGCTCGAACGCTCGTCAGCTTGTCTGCATAGACTGACCGCTTTGATTCCTGAGCGCGCCGTTGTATGCTATGCCTCAACCCGTTGAGATAGCACCCCTACCCCACATATGAGCGAAAAGGCAACAACCCGCATTGTTGGCACACCCGTTCCGCGCAAGGAGGGTGTAGACAAACTGCTGGGCCGCGCGCGCTACGTGGACGACATTGAGCGCGAGGGCATGTGGTATGGCGCGACGGTGCGGAGCACCATTCCGCGCGGATTGATTCGCACAATTGAGTACAGCCGCATGATCGACTGGAGCGAATTCGCTATCGTTACAGCCGCGGACATTCCCGGCGAGAATTGCATTCAGCTCATCGTGGCAGACCAGCCGTGCCTGGCCGACGGAGTGGTGAATCATTGCGACGAAGCGATCCTGCTGCTGGCGCACCCAGACAAGCACAAGCTGCGCGAAGCGGTCGATGCCGTGCGGATCGAGTATGAACCACTGCCGCCCATCTTCACGATTGAAGAGAGCGAGCGGCAGCAACAGGTTGTGTGGGGCAAGGACAATCTGCTCAAGAGCTTTGTTCTCGAAAAGGGCAACGTCGATTCCGTATGGGAACACGCCGCACACAATGTCGAAGGCGAGTACCGGACCGGCGCGCAAGAGCATTAGTACATTGAGAACAATGGGATCATCGCCGAATGGAGCGCGGATGCGGGCGTTACCGTGTGGGGATCGCTGCAATGTCCTTACTACGTTCACAAGGCACTGGTGAAGATCTTCGACCTGCCCGTAGAAAAAGTGCGCGTGGTGCAGACTGAAACCGGCGGAGCCTTCGGAGGAAAAGAAGATTATCCCTCGACGCTCGCTTCGCACGCGGCACTGCTGGCGATGAAGAGCGGACATGCGGTGAAGATGGTGTATGACCGCATGGAAGACCTGGCCGCAACTACCAAGCGGCATCCTTCGCGCACGCGTCATCGCACGGCGCTCGATGCTGCCGGAAAGCTGCTGGCGATGGAGATCGATCTGGCCACGGATGGCGGCGCGTATTCCACTTTATCGTCCACAGTGCTATCGCGAGCGACGCTGCACGCGCCTGGACCGTATAACTGCCCAAACGTGCGGATTACCGCAAAGGCATGGGCAACGAACACCGTGCCCTACGGCGCGTTTCGCGGATTTGGAGCACCGCAAACCATCTTTGCGATGGAGCGGCACATGGATGAGATTGCCTCAGCGCTTGGCATGGATTCTGTTGAGTTGCGAAGAAAGAATTTTCTAGTGCAGGGCGACACCACCGCGACCGAACAACTGATGCGCGAGCCACTGATGATGGACAAGCTGCTCGATCGCATACTCAGTGAGAGCGACTACTGCGCGCGGCGCGAAAGATTTGTACGTGAAAATCCATCGAGCACCGTTAAACGCGGCCTCGGCATTGCGGCTTTTTATCATGGCTCTGGATTCACCGGATCGGGCGAGCGGATTCTCGACTCGCTGGCGGGAGTTGATGTAACGCCGGACCGCAAGGTGCGCGTTCTGGTATCAAACACAGAGTTTGGCCAGGGCACAAACACTGTGCTCACGCAGATTGCCGCGGAAGCTCTCTCTCTCGATTACGACGACATTGAAATGGCGGCAGCAGACACCGGCGCTGTGCCCAACAGCGGACCAACGGTCGCCTCTCGCACCGTGATGGTCGTTGGCCGGCTGATTGAGCGCGCGGGGTTGCAGTTGCTGAGCATGCTGCGCGAAGATGCCGCACTGGGCGAGAGCTACACGCGCGACGAATTCTTTGCCGCATGCGATCGCTACCGCGCGGCCAGGAGCGAAGTGCGGTCGCTGGTCCGTTATGAAGCGCCGCCCGGCATTTATTGGGACGACCAGCACTATCGTGGCGAGGCTTATCCCTCGTACGCGTGGTCTATTCACGCGGCGCAGGTGGCCGTGGACACAGTGACATATTCGGCTGAAGTTGAAGAGTACTGGGCCGTCCAGGAAGTTGGCCGCGTGCTCAATCCGGTATTGGCCACTGGGCAAATTGAGGGTGGCATTGCGCAAGGCATTGGCTATGCACTTTACGAGAAGGTGATTTTGCAAAACGGACA
>CAYZVG010000311.1:0-3984 GCA_964481595.1 uncultured Occallatibacter sp.
ACATTATCGAGAAGATGCACATGACGGCTACGCTCACCAAGTGGTATGAGGAGCATGGACGCCACGAGATCTTCGCCGGCGGCAAAAAGGTGGGCATGAGCCACGTGGGCCACGAGCTGGTGCTGAACATGGAACACGTGAACTCGGAAGCCAATCACACGCTGGATACCCTGGGCATCGCCAAGAACGCACGCGAAGAGAAGATCAGGGCCCGCGACAAGCAGACTGTTGAATCGAAGCTGAAGCAGGACGCCGAGAACGCGCACATGGCCAAGCTTTACCGTGAGCACGTTCTGGGCGAGAAGCCTGTCGAAGGGCTGGTGAGCCTGGACTCAATTGCCCCGGCAAAGCCAGTTAAAACACAAGAAGCAGAGCCGGTTGCCGGCGACTGATTCCCCTCCCCCAAGAACCTTGGTTCTCCATAAGCATAAAGGCCGCTCCGATTGGAGCGGCCTTTATGCGTTGAGGGGATTGACTGACCTACCAAACCTCCAGCTTGAACGCTCGATACTTGCGAATTAACTCGAAATCGGCGCGATTGCTGGTGATGAGCCGCGCTCCATGTGTCCGCGCCGTCAGAGCAATCAGCACATCGAAGTGCAGTTCGCGCAGTTTGCGGGATTCGAAGCCGTAATCGTCGTGCATCTCTGCAAGAATCTGTCCGGACTCAAGCCAGTTCTTCTCAGTTGGAGAAAGAATAGGGAATCTTCGCTCAAGAGCGCCAAGGATTGCCTTTTCTGCCTGCGCTGTTGCGCCACGCCAGAGTTCGGCAAGGACGACGGCAGAGGTGCGTAACAGATCGTCGAGAGAATCAATGCGCTCGCGGTGGCAATTGGTGCGGAACTGATCGATGAGAACCGAACTGTCGAAAATGACCATTGTTTATCGGTCGTAATTCTCAAATTTCAGCTTGCCGCCGTACTTCTTCATGAGCCCCTTGAAGTCGTTCAGCTTCACGATCTCTCTCAGGGCAATGTGCACCGCCTCGGTGCGGGACTTGGCTCCCAGCACGCGCACGGCCTCATCCGCCAATTTGGTGTCCAGCCGAATCGATGTAAGAGTGACAGCCATGTTTCTCCCCTGTATATACGAAGAATGCTCTCTGTATATACAGAAGTCAAGCCGGCGCTGTCAGCGGCGATCCGCTATCCTAGCTGGCTCACCTTCAGGTTGAGCGAAGCAAAGTCCGCGGTGCCGAGTCCGCGGGCGGCTGCCATTTGCAGATATGGCAGGCTGGCTGCGTCCAGGTTCCAATAGGCTTTGGCGACGTAGGCATCGATGGCTACTGGATCGGTGCCGCCAACGATCGTCTTCCTGAGGGCCACATCTTCAAGATTGCCGCCCGTGGGTCCGTTGCGCAACAGAACGCGATAGCAATCAAGCAATGTGAGCGTTGGCAGCATGAAGCTGGCCAGATCGACAAGGCTCTGGTGAATCTGCTGGTGGAGGCGATTGCGTTCTCCGCCCAGAATGCCGTACCAGTTCTTCATGCCGAGCGTGACGCCGACCAGGCCGTGATGCTTGGCGATTGGCAGGTTGATGATTTTGTCGGCCTCAAGAAACGGCTTGAAGATGGGCCAGGTCTTGAGCACGACGCCACCCATGTCGACCTCTTTGTAGAGCTCGGGGTCGGGCAGGATAACCTCAGCGCCCTCGGCGCGCGCGGCTGCCTGAATGCCCGAGCGCTGGAAGCAGCGTCGCGGCTCGTTGCAACTTACATCGGTGACGATGACCCGCTTTGCGCCTGCCTGCCAGCACTGCCGCACCACTTCGGCGACGAAATCGGGATTGGTGTTGGCGGCTTGCTCCGGTGTGCGATCCCAGGCAATGTTCGGCTTAAGCACTACAACGTCGTGGCGCGAGATGAAGCGCCCGATGCCGCCAAGATTCTCAAGAGCCTGCTTGACGAGTTCGCGCGGCTCGGCATTTTGAACCACGGTTAACTGCGGGAATCGAGAGTCGGCGGCGGTGCGATGATCGCGCCGCGCCTGCTCGGCAAGCTCGGAAACGGGCTTGGCGCTGCGGCTGCTGAGCCACGCGGCCACGCCCGCCGTGCCCGCCGCCGCGCCGCCCAGGCGCAGTAGTTGCAGCATGGCTTCGCGCCGCGTCATCTGCTCCTGTTGCCCTGTATCTCCGTTGCCTTCGCCGCTCATGGTTGTTCTCCCGGTTACACCAGCTGCAGATGAATGCGCTCAGGATCGTTGGTGCCGAGCCGATGCGTATCGTCGGCCGCGGTGGCGATGTATTTCGCCGGTCGCCCGGCGGCATCGACTGTGGGCAATCCAGCTTCAGCACGTTTCTTTTCGATCATCTGCAACGCCGTATGGTCGAGCGCCACTTTGTCTTCGCCGACGATTATGGCATTGGGATACCAGACGCGCTCGGGATGGAAGCTGGGGCCACCGTCGTAGACCGACTTCATGGCATCGCCGATGGTGAGCGTAACTTTTTGCCGGATGGCAGGGATGCAATTGAGGTCGGCGACGCCGGGGTTGCAGTTGCCCGCGTGCAACGTGAATGGCTTATCGACCACCCCATACATGTTCTTCATGGCAAAGGTGACGCCGGCTATCTCGTGATCTTTGAGGATGGGGAGATTGATGACCATGGCGCACTCGCGGGTGAGAATCTTCGACAGGCTGATGCGCGCGACGCCGAACGACTCGGGCTGCTCCTCGTAGCCCGCCACATCGTTGCCATACACGCGAACGCCGTGGCTCTTGTCAGTGTTCACGGTCAGCCCGCAGGCCTGCAGGTCGCGCGCGGTGCGGTCCCACACCACGATGTTGCCGGCGGCAACGCCTGCCTGCTGCAGGCGCTCGCAAATTGCGTGAACCAACTCGGCATGCGTTGAGATGCCGCGACCGCCAAGGCCGTTCACCTTGAGGCCAATGACGCCGCCTGCGAGAATGTTTGCGGGAATCGCATGCTTCCACGCTTCAACGGGCTTTTCGCGGCCGGTATACGCGGCCATGGCTTTGTCGAGCAGTGCGAGCACACGCTGCTCGTCGGGCGAGCCGGCCGTGCCTTGGAGGTTAGCATCGGTTGCTATAACCACGCGCGACTTGGCGGATGCGGCGGGTTGCGACAGCATAGCTGCGAACCCTAGTTTGCTGGTGGCCGCGGACGATCCCAGTATCGCCGCGCCTGTGGCTGCACTCTTTAAAAACTCCCGGCGGTCTTTCATCGTGTCTCTCCCCGTTTCCTGATGCGTTGTTGCGGCTTGTGCCGATTTGGTTGACGTTGGCGTCGGCCCCGAGCTTACAGTTTTGCTTCCACTCCGTGCGCCAGGGCGGTGAGCGCCTGCTGCCCGTCGGGTGTGGCCTCGTAAGCCACGATGCGCACCAGATACGGACCCTTGCGGAAGGTGACGCTCTGCGCATACGCCACGCCGGCGTCGCCCAACTGCACTTGCTGCGCATCCTTGGTTTGGCCGTTGGCGAGGATCTTTGTCGCGCCCGCGGAATCGCCCATGGTGTACACATCCACTACGGCTTCAAGCTGTCCCTTGTACTTGTAGTCCGAGGTTGAAGTAGTGACCACGCCGGCAGAAATATACTGCTCGGCGTCGCCGTCGATGTACTGCCAAAGATCCTTGGCGGCAAAGGTGCGCGTGTCGCTGGTCTTGTCCCATCCGGCAACCGTTCCCGACGCGGGGAAGGGGTCGACCTTGGCTTTTTTGCAACCCGTTGCGGCGGCTACAGCAATCGCCAGAACCGCTATCGCGAACATCCATTTTCTTGAGTGCATCATTCCTTAAAAATCTCCTTTACTTCCGGTTCAGCAATATTTGCGCGGAGGGCGAGCGGCTTTCTCCGATGCTGGTGACGTAGACCGCCGGGTGCTCCTGCAGCGGGCAAGCGAACTCGCACGCGCCGCAGCCCACGCAACGGCTGGGATCGATGCGCGGCTGCTTGAGGGTTTTGGTGTTGCCCACCGAATCAATGACCTGCGCCTCCTGAACGTAAATAGCTTTGGGCGAAA
>CAYZVG010000312.1:0-2067 GCA_964481595.1 uncultured Occallatibacter sp.
GTTGCCGAGGGAGTAGAAGATGACGGTGTTGCGGCCATCGGCGGTGGTGTAGGTCTCGACCGGCTGGAGGACGTGGGGGTGGTGGCCGACGACGACCGAAGCGCCGGCGTCGAGGATTTTGTGGGCGATGGCGATATCTTCAGGGCGCGGGGCGGGCGCGTACTCAATGCCCCAGTGGATGGAGACGACGAGCAGATCGCACTGGGCGCGGGCGGCTTTGACGGCGGCGAGGACTGTGGCCTCGTCTGCGCCGGGCGCGCCGCCGGACTCGCCGGGATAGGGAAAGAAGTTGACGTGGGGCTGATCGTCTTTGTCTGGATTATGGTTGCCGTTGAGCCAGCGGGTCATGCCGAGCCAGCCGACTTTGATTCCGTTGGCCTGGGTGAAGACGGGCTGCCAGGCGGTTTGCGCGGTATCCGATGTGCCGGAGAAGAGCAGGCCGGTTTCGCGGAGGTGGTCGCGGGTCTCGGCAAACCCGGCCCACCCCTGATCCATGACATGGTTGTTGGCGAAGGAGACGATCTTGATGCCGCTGGCCTTGAGGGCCTGGGGGAGGGCCAGAGGGGCATCGAACATAAACGGCTTGGAGCCCTTGGAATGGTTGGGGGCGACGGGGGTCTCCATATTGACGAAGCCGAAGTCGGCGGCTTTGAAGACGTCGGTGACATCGCTGAAGAGGGCGGTCCATCCGGCGACATCGTCTCCTGCGGCGGCGGCGGCCTCGCGGACGGCTTGGTGGGGAATTACATCGCCGGCGACGGCAAAGGTGATCTGGCCGAGATCGTGCGGATAAGGGACAACGACGGCGGCGGCGGGGATGGTGCGCCAGCTAAGGGCAAGGATTGCGCCGATGAGGGCTACGGCGAGGCCGTCCGCAAGGATGCGACCGCGGCGATGGAGGAAAGACGCGAGAGCCGAGCGGGATTTGGCGAGAAAAGTTGGCACGGGAACAAGCATATCGCAGTGGAAAGCTATCTGGAGCGGCGCGGCTTTTGGCGACCAACGCCGAGAACGCGAACGAGGATGTCATGGCTGGGCCCGAGGGTGACCAACCGCACCATGTCCCCGATGATCTCCCAGGCAACATAGACGCCGCAGGGCAACTGCACAAAAAACGCGGCGGGCGCGAACTCCCTGCGATTGCGCGGCAAAGGATCGCTGGGCAGGGCGCGCAAAAAGAGATCGATTTCCGCCCAGGCCAGGGGATTGCCTGCGACGATATCGAGCGCGTCGCGCTTGGCCCGGCGATCTACTTTAATACTGCACGGCACGGGCTCATGCTAGCACGATGTGTTTGTAACTGGAGGCACCGAATGCTCTCAAGCGCCGCGGACGGAGGCCTTTGAGGCAACATGCGCCACCGATGCCGATACTTTGGAGCGCCGGACGGGCAAAGTGACGGTCTGCGCTGGGGCCTCAGCCACAGCCATCTTCACATCTTGAAGGAACTTATCGAGCGGGATGTCTTGCGGGGATTCGCCGCGGCGCTCTACGAAGATATCGCGCAGCTCTTTGGGCAAGGCGCGACGAGGCACGCTGACAGCCGGATGCAGGACGAGGCGGTCCTGCTGCATTTCGACAAGGAGTTGGCTTCCCTTGCCCAGGCCGAGATGCTGGAGAAGGGCCTTGGAGAGGGTGACCTGATTTTTAGCGCCGATTGTTAGAACGTGACTCATTGGCAGACCCCACTACTGAGGATTATAGCGGAAAGACGGAATTTCCGCCAGGAGGATATTCCGAATGGCGGATCAGCGGGTTTCCGCGAGACGGAGCAGTATCTGGACGAAGAAGCCGGCCAGGAGGAGGACCGTACCGGCGAGGGCACGGCGAACCGACCAGAGCGCAGTCTCCCAATCGTCGTCGGTGAGGTTGAGTTTGGGGAAGGTGGAGCGGAACTGCTCGTCGAGCCGCTTGTTGGCGACATCGCGCAGGCGGAGAAAAGCATCGTAGCCGAGCACCAGAGCGCCGGCAAAGTTAAGCACGTCGGACAAGATGCCAAACCAGAGCAGGTGAGAATGGATGAGCGCCATGGGCACATCCTTGTAGACGGAATCTTTGAGCGCTCGA
>CAYZVG010000312.1:2077-3984 GCA_964481595.1 uncultured Occallatibacter sp.
GTGAAAAGCGAGCGATTGCGTAGGACGGGGCGTCTATCTTGCTGTAGAGACTGATAACCTTGAGCTGAAGAGCTTTTTAAGGAAAAGGCCGTGCGCCACTCATACACGGCCGCCAAGCGAGGCAATGGCAGAGTTCGTCATCAAGTTGGCCGATGAGCACGGGCATGTGCAGGAGCAGATGCAGACGGCGGCCACCGCCGAGGAGCTGCGCACACGCTTTACTCATGCCGGATATCACGTGTTTTCAATCCGCGCGCGCGGCGGGCTGGGAGGCTTGCGCCGTCGCAAGGTGAAGCTGGAGCCGTTTCTGATCTTCAACCAGCAGTTTCTAACGCTGGTGCGGGCGGGACTGCCGATTCTTAGCTCGCTTGAGATGCTGGGGAAGATCCAGAAAGATGCGCAGTTTGCCTCGCAGCTTGACGATGTGGCCAGCCGCGTAAAGACCGGCGAGTCGCTGTCGGCGGCGTTTCAGGCGCAGAGCGGTTTTCCTGTGATGTACATGACGACGCTGCTGGCCGGAGAGCGGTCGGGCAATCTGCAGGAGGTTCTGGAGCGATATGTGAGCTTCCAGAAAGTTTCGCTCACCTTCCGCAAAAAGCTGACGGCATCATTGATTTATCCCGGCGTGCTGTTGTCGCTGGTAACGGGGTTGATGGTTTTTCTGCTGACAGTGGTGGTGCCGCAGTTTGCCAAGCTCTATGACGAGATGGGAACAAAGCTGCCGCCGCTCACGATGGGACTGCTGAGCTTTGGCACGTGGATGCACCATAACTTTCTGTGGCTGCTTTTGGGAGTTGCGATCGTGGCGGCCGGCGTGTACCGGTTCTTTACCACCGAGCGGGGACGGGATGCGCTGGATGGGTTCCGCGTGGGCCTGCCGGTGTTTGGCAAAATCTGGCTGAAGTACCAGGTGGCGCTGTTTGCGCGCACGCTTTCAACACTGCTGACGGGCGGATTGCCGCTGGTGCCATCACTGGAGACGGCGGCGCGGGCGATCTCGTCGCGGAGGGTGTCGAAGGCGATCCACACCTCGATTGGCACGGTGAGCGAGGGCAAGAGCCTGGCTCTGTCGCTGGGCAATACAGGAGTGATTCCCGCCCTGGCTACAGAGATGATTGAAGTAGGCGAGCAGACCGGCGCACTACCACAAATGCTGAACTCAGTGGCCGAGTTTTTTGAGGAAGATGTGTCGACGGCGCTGACCGCGTCCCTGGCGCTGATTGAGCCTGCGATTTTGATTGTGATGGGTGTGGTGGTGGTCTTCATCCTGATTTCGCTTTACATGCCCATCTTCTCCCTGGGCCAGACACAAGTAGGCGGGGGATAGGGATACAAACCGATGGCAGAGACAAATACGATTCCGCTACCCAACGCAGACGGCCTGATTCCGATGGTGGACGAGCGCTCGCAAGCAGAGGCTTTGGCCCGCCGCTATCACGCTGAGTTTGTTGACCTGAAGAACTTCAAGATTCAGCACGATCTGCTGCGCACAGTGCCGGTGGAGCTGATGTTCCGCTACAACTTTGTGCCGATTGAGCAGCAGGAAGACCTGCTGGTGATTGCGGTGAGCGATCCCTCGCGGCTGATGGTGCTGGACGAGATTGCGGGTCTGCTGGGCAGCCGCATTCTGGCGCGCGTGGCCACGCTCTCGCAGATTACCGATCTGCTGAAGAAGACGGAGCAGTCGCAGCGCGTGCTGGACGAAGCCAGCGAAGGACTGACCTTCGATGTGCTGACGGGCGAAGAGAACGCCGACGAGAACATCTCGATTGAGAAGCTGACCAGCGAAGAAGATCTGAGCCCGATCATCCGGCTGGTGGACACGACGATTTTCACGGCGCTGGAGCGGCGCGCATCCGACATTCACATTGAGACCAACGACGACTCAGTGGTGGTGAAGTACCGTA
>CAYZVG010000313.1:0-3983 GCA_964481595.1 uncultured Occallatibacter sp.
AGCCCCAACGAAAATGCTTGCCTTGCAAGAGAGAATCTGGGATAGCACGAACCCAAACTCCAAAACGACGCGTTCGAGTCTCGGATCGCGCTTCGTGCGCGATGGACAGAACCCCAAAACTTGCCGAAGATTCCACCCCCATCCCCCATACTGAATACGGAGCTGGGACCACAGAATGTGAACCTGGAACCGGCGGATCAATCTTCCGCTCCACACAAAACAGCGCATACAAATCGATCAGCATAAACCCATATATATCAAATAATTACAGACACACCACGCACGCAATACACGAAATTAGCTCACTTCTCAATGCATTTAACTAACTTAGAATCAGCCAGATAAAGCCGCGAAGAGCAGAAAATCCACCCCCTATCCCCACCCCAAAAACCACTACTCGTACCAAAAGTCGACGTTGAAACGAAATCACTTAAGTACGTTTTCTGTTATTTAAGCAGTAATCGCGACCTCGAAAAAACCACCGTTTTTATGCCGTTTTTGCGCCTTTATTAGCGCTTTTCGCGCATTTCGCACAAAGCCGCATCGCTGCAACTGCATTTGGGTTTGTTTGAGCAAGAAGCTGAGAGCTGATAGCTGCTCTTAAGCCCTTTTCGCGCATTTACGCGCCAGCTGAACCCAGCGCCAGCGATGGGTCGGCCGAGAGGTTTGCCGGCGCAAACTCTCCTACCTCAAAGCGCGGCCAGGCCGCTGCCGCAATCATCGCTGCGTTATCGGTCGAGAGATCGAGCCTTGGGAAAGCCACGGCAAGGTTGCGCCGCGCCGCTTCTGCCGTAAACCGTGCCCGCAGTTCGCGATTGGCCGCAACGCCGCCTGTCACCAGAATCCGCGAAGCTCCCAAAGACTCCTGCGCCGCAAACGTCTTTTTCAGAAGGTCGCCTACAACCGCGTGTTGAAAGCTGGCGATCAGGTCCAGCGTCTGCTCGTCGCACGCGGCCACAGCGTCCTCAATCGTAGCTTTCGCTGGAGCGTCCACGCCCGTAAACAGAGCCTCGCGCCGCGCTTCGGCTTCTGGCCGAAGGTTGTGCAGCTCCACGTAGCGCAGCACGGCGGTCTTGATGCCTGAGAACGAGAACAGAAAGCGCGGATCGAGGTTGGCGATCGGCGCGGTCGTGGCCGCCTTCGTGCGCGGCGGCTTGCCGCCAAGGTGAATCTTCGTCTTGATCCGCGAAAAAGCAAAAGGCACGGCGCGCGGGTTGCCGTGCAAGGCAAGCGCGTCGATCCACGGTCCGCCTGGATAACCAAGCCCAAGCAGCTTGGCAACCTTGTCGTACGCTTCGCCGGCCGCGTCGTCCACCGTGCGGCCAACCAGCTTGTACGTCCACGAGCCATGCGCCGGCCGCGCCAGATAGAGGTGCGTGTGCCCTCCGGAAACTACAAGCGCCAGCGCCGGCTCGTCCTTCGCCGCTTGCTGGCCGTTCTGTTGCTCGCGCTCGTTCAACAGCACCGCGTGAATGTGTCCTTCCAGGTGATTCACGGCGATGAGAGGAATCTTCTGCGCGTATGCCAGAGCCTTGGCGTAGGTGATGCCCACCAGCAGCGCTCCCGCCAAACCAGGGCCAGAGGTGACTGCGATTGCATCCAGGTCGTTGAGCGTCACGTTAGCCTGCTCCAGCGCAGCGCGCACCACAGGCACCACAGCTCTTAGATGTTCGCGGCTCGCGAGTTCCGGGACGACTCCGCCGTAACGGGCGTGCGTGGCGATCTGCGAGGCTACAACTGACGCCAGCGTGTGGCTGCCGCGCTCCACAATAGCCGCTGCCGTCTCGTCGCACGAGGATTCGATCGCCAGAATCAAGCCTTTGCCGCCCATCTATCTAGTTTAGCGAGTCCGTGCTGGGATTCGCTGAGTTCCAGCGTCTCCGTGCATTCCACCAGCCATTCCGGCGAGAATAGATGCAGCCATGCTGTCGATGATGCCTCAATTCAATGCAGCTCTGCGGGTGATCGAGAAGCTGCGCGCCGCGGGGCATGAGGCTTATCTCGCCGGAGGCTGCGTCCGAGATCTGCTGCTTGCCCGCGCGCCCTCTGACTATGATGTCGCAACCAGCGCCACTCCAGATGTTGTGCTGCAAATGTTCGAGCGCACCTTCGCCGTCGGCGCGCACTTCGGAGTCGTGCTCGTCGCTGAAGAAGAGCAAGAGCCGCAAGCCGAAGAGCGAAGAGCCTCAAAGCCAATCGAGGTGGCCACATTCCGCTCCGACGGCGCGTACTCCGACGGTCGCCGCCCAGACGCCGTGCGCTACACCAAAACTGCCGCTGAGGACGTGGAGCGCAGAGACTTCACCATCAACGGACTGCTGCTGGATGTGGAGAAGCTGCCGGACGATGTTGCCGAACTTCGCTCGGCGGTGCTGGATTACGTCGGCGGACTGCGCGACCTGGACGCCGGCGTGGTGCGTGCCATCGGCCGGTCCGAGCAGCGGTTTGAAGAAGATCATCTGCGAATGCTGCGCGGAGTCCGCTTCGCAGCGCGTTTCGGCTTCGAGTTGGAGGCCGGTACCGCGCGCGCAATTCGTTCCCTCGCGGCCAAAGTGCAGACGGTTAGCCGCGAGCGTGTGCGCGATGAGCTCACCAAGATGCTTACCGAAGGGCAGGCACGCCGGGCCTTCGAACTGCTCGACGAAACCGGGCTGCTGGCCGAGGTGCTGCCGGAGATTGCGGCCATGAAAGGTGTCGAGCAGCCGCCGCAGTTTCATCCCGAGGGCGACGTATGGGTGCATACACTCATGCTTCTTGAGCAACTGGAGCCGGGTTGCAGCGCGACGCTCGCCTGGGGCGCTCTGCTCCACGACGTTGGCAAGCCGCCAACCTTCCGGCGCGCGCCCGACAGGATTCGCTTTGACAGCCACGCCGAAGTCGGAGTAGCGATGGCCGCGGAGATCTGCCGGCGCTTCCGATTCTCGAACGATGAGACACAACAGATCCTGGAGTTGATCGCCAATCACATGCGGTTCATGGATTGCGAGCGCATGAAGGCATCCACGCTGAAGCGGTTTTTTAGGCTGCCCGCGTTTGAGGAGCACCTGGCCCTTCATCGAATGGATTGCCTGGCAGGAAGCGGTTATCTGGATCATTGGAATTTTGTGCGCGAGCGTTGGCTGGCCATGCCGCCGGAAGTAGTGAAACCGCAGCCTCTGATCACCGGCCGCGAGCTGATCGCCGCCGGGTACCGGCCAGGTACGAAATTCAAAGAAATGCTTCGCTTAGCTGAAGATGCGCAACTGGAAGGAACCGTCGCGACAGCCGAGGATGCGCTGCGGCTGGTCCGCGAGCGATTCGGAGAGCCAGCGGACGAATAGAGCCGCCGCGATTCCGTTCACGGCAACTCAACGGCTGCGCCTTACATCGATCTTATCGATGAGAATAAAGCGATTTAATCAACTTGTCCCTCTTGAAATCGCCTCTGTATAGTGGAGTGGGTTACCAGAGAGGATCTTTCAAATGAAATGTAAACTGCCTGTCTTTATGGCGCTGCCGGTTGCCGTTGCTTTCGCGGTTCAACTCGGGGCGCAAGTGCAGACGATTGTGCCCGCGGTTATTCCGACCGCCAAGCCCGTCATTGTGGAACACATCAAGATTCACGGAACGTCGCTGGAAGGCAATTTGGAGGGAGACGCCGTCGATCGCGACGTAATCGTCATGCTGCCGCCTAGCTACAACAAGGAGCCGCATCGCCGCTATCCCGTTGTGTACGCACTGCATGGATTTTCAATCGGCGCGGAACAGTGGACCCACGAGATTCATGTGCCTCAAACAATCGAAGGCGCATTTGCGCAGGGCTCCAAGGAGATCATCTTTGTTCTCCCTGACTCGAAGACGCTGCACAACGGATCGATGTACTCAAGCTCGGCCACGACCGGCGACTTTGAGCGGTTCATCTATCACGACGTCGTCAGCTACATCGACGCACACTACCGGACGCTTCCGAAACGGGAGAGCCGCGGCCTGGTTGGCCATTCGAT
>CAYZVG010000314.1:0-3980 GCA_964481595.1 uncultured Occallatibacter sp.
TGGCGCTCGCCCTGGCCGCGGTCATCGAGCGTGAGATGCCGCAACTGCTGATCCTGCGCGGACCCGATGATCTCGAGATACGAAGCAAATTGCTTCTGCAAGGAAGGGTCGACCATGCGCACCGAGACCGCGTCGGTAATTTCGGCGGTGCGCAGCGCGCCCGCGTCGGTGGCGACGACGAGGAAGTAGTGATCCTCTGAAGTGTTGCCGTTCTTGTCGGTCTCTCTGCGGAACTCGATGTTGACCAGCCTGCCGGACAGCGCCGCTCCCGCGCCCGTCACCTCAACGCGCTGCCCGCGCAGCGACTGGTAGATGGCCAGCGTTGCCGGAAAATCCCCAAGCCCGATGGAGAGCGACTTCAACTGCTGCTCAATGGGCGTGGTGGAGTTGTAGTTGACCGCGCTCACCTTGCCGCCGCCCTCGTCAATCACCGTGAGCGACTGCAGCACGTCGTTCAACTGCGATGAGGTGAAATCGATGGAGACCTTCTGGTTGCCGTGGACAGCGCCCGAGTGCTCAAAGTAGCCGACGCCGTTTTTGTAGAGCACGACCTTGCGCACCGGCAGGTCGCGGACAGAGGCCGCGGCGTTTGCGACTGGAAGAGCGCCGGGAGCCTGGGCGAAGAGGGGGAGGGTGAGAACGAAGAAAAAAACGGCGGAAAACAGACGACGCATAGTTCCTCCATTAGAGACGCTTCAATCGTCCCATGGGCCCTGAAACATATCGGCTTCCAACTGTAGCAGGAAGTTGCTGTCTACTTTGACTCCGCATCGTGGAAAAATGTTCCCGGCCGCGAAGTAAATCAAAAAATATTCTTCATCACTGACAAAAAGCGCTGCCGCGTTCGAGGATGAATCTGGAACAAGAACCCGTGCGCAATGCGCACACAGACGAGGGGAACGAACGATGAGTGCAGCACCGAAGGTTGTGGCTTTCAATGGCAGCGCCCGCAAAGGCGGCAACACCGCCATTCTGCTAAAGACGGTTTTGAAGGAACTGGAAGACGAGGGCATTGAGACCGAGCTGGTGGAGATGAGCGGCGCAAAGATCCACGGCTGCGTGGCCTGCCGCGAGTGCTCAAAGAACAAGGACGGGCGCTGCGGACAGAAGAACGACATGGGCAATGTCTACATCGAGAAGATGGCCAATGCCGACGGCATTCTGCTGGGCTCGCCCACTTATGTGGCCGATGTGACGCCAGAGATAAAGGCGCTGATGGATCGCGCGTGTCTGGTGTCAAAGGCCAACGGCGGCATGTTCCGGCACAAAGTGGGCGCGGCGGTGGTTGCGGTGCGGCGCGCTGGCGCGATGCACGCGTTCGACGCGCTCAACCACTTCTTTCTGATCGGCGAGATGGTTGTGCCCGGATCGAGCTACTGGAATATCGCCTATGGCCGCGAGATCGGCGACGTGGAGAAGGACGAAGAGGGCATGCAGACCATGAGGGTGTTGGGACGCAACATGGCCTGGCTGATGAAGAAGCTGAAAAGCTGAAAGCGCTCGGTTACGCTCGGACGAATGCGCGCTACTTGCCGGCGAGGGCGCGCAACTGTCCAAGGTGGTTCAGGTCGTGGCCGGCAACGGTTTCTACCAGCGTTTGAAATGTAAGCGCGCCGCGCTCGGGATGGGTTGCAGTTCTGCCTGCCGCATCGGGCAGAGACTTCTGAATCAGCCGTAGATTCCATTTCCGCAGCGCGTTGAAGACTTCAAGCGCCAGCGCAGGCGAAATCGCGGAGTAAGTTGCGGTCCACGCCCACTTGTCCTGATCGAAGGGCTGAATGGTCGGCGCATCGTCAGCCAGAGTCTGGCGCAAGCGGAATCCGAAGACCATTTCGCAATCGGCAAGATGACAGACGATCTCAGTGGCGCTCCACTTACCGGGCGCGGGCGGCGTGCTCACGTTTTCAGCGCCGATGGCTTCAAGGCACTCGGCCAGCGCACCCGGCGTTGCCGAAATGATCGTCTCGATCTGGCGGCCATCGAGGTACTTCGCGTAAGGATTCTCTTTGCTCATCGCATCCCCCTCTCAGAGAGATTGTGCCACGAGTTGACGAGTGGCCTGTTACAAAATGACTTGCGCCTGCCGTGCGATTAGAGATATTCCTGCGCCATTCGCTGCCAGGTTGGCCAGTCGTGGGCGTTGTGCGCATCCCAGATGTGGAACTGGTGCGGAATCTGCTTGGACGAGAGAATGCGGTCGAGATTTTGATTCTGCTCGAGGCAGTGGTCGTCCCATCCCGTAGCCATCACATAACTGCTGCGGTTGAAGCGGTCGAGATACCAGGGATCGGTGAGATTGGGCAGGTAGTGCGTAGGCAGGTTGAAGTAGCAGTCCCGATCATAGTAGCCGTCAAGAAAACTGCTCAGGTCGAATGCGCCCGACAGCGAGACGAAGCCGCTGAATAGATCAGGATGGCGCAGCGCGATGTTCACGGCGTGATAGCCGCCGAAGCTGCAACCCATGGCCAGCAGGCGCGCGCCGCCGTTGCGCTGCTCGTCGCCGCGTTGGCCGTCGTTGCGCTCATTGACAAGTGGAATCACCTCGGTGAGCAGGTATTGCTCGTACTGCATGTGGCGCGCGATGCGCCAGCGCGGCGGCGCATTGTGGTTGTACCAGCTCTCCATATCCACGGAGTCGACGCAGTAGATCTGCACCTCGCCGGCGTCGATCTTTCCGGCCAGCGCCGCGATCATGCCGCAATCCTCGAACTCAAAGAAGCGGCCGCCGGAGGTGGGAAAAACAAGCACGGGCCGGCCGGCATGTCCAAAGACGAGCAGCTCCATCTGCTTGCCCAGCCGGGTTGAATAGCCCTTGCGATACTCGCGATTCATGCCTCGCCTTGTATGTCCCCCACTTGCAAATAGAGACTTATCCATTGGAGAACCGCTGATTTCTTGATACTGTAACAGCCAAGGCTGGAGTTATTAACTTACTTCGCTCTACCCGCCAAACCGAGCGGAAGGAACGCAGAGCTTGAAGTCTGAAACATATCCATCGGTAGCGCCACCGGGCCCGCAGGAGCTGCCCCTTCTGCCCTTTGCCGGCACGGTTACACCCTCTCCGCGCCTGCGGCTGCATCGCGGCTTTGCCAGCCGTTTTTTGCCGGGCGAGCGGGACGTGATTGTGTACCTGCCGCCGGGCTACGACGCCGGCTCCGCGCATAGCTACCCCGTGCTCTACATGCAAGATGGACAGAACCTGTTCGACCCGCGCACCAGTTACGTCTATGGCCGCACATGGCAGGTGAACGAGAACGCGGACGCGGCGATCGAAGCAGGCGAAGTGGAACCGCTGGTGATTGTGGGCGTCTACAACACCGGTGACCGGCGTGTGGCCGAGTACACTCCCGAGCCGGATTGGCAGATGGGCGGCGGAGAAGGCGAGGCCTATGGCCGGCTGCTGACCGAAGAGCTGATGCCCTGGATCGCCGGCCAGTACCGCGTGAGCCAGGAGCGCGAACAGACGGGCGTGGGCGGATCGTCGCTGGGCGCGCTGATCTCGCTCTACCTGGGGCTGCGGCATCCCGCGCGCTTTGGCAGGCTGGCCGTGCTCTCGCCCAGCGTTTGGTGGAACCACAAGAGCATTCTTGGCTACCTGGACGAGCATGCGCCACGGATTTGGGACCGGCCGCGGATTTGGCTCGACGTGGGTGACCAGGAGGGCCGCCGCACCGTGGAAAACGCCGAGCAACTGAACCGGCGGCTGACGGCCAACGGCTGGAAACCGAGGGAAACACTGCAGTTTGAGATTGCTGCCGGGGGAACGCACGACGAGGCAAGCTGGGCGCTGCGGGTAAGGCCCATGCTCCGGTTTCTGTTTCCTGCGAGATAGCCGCCCGCCAGGGCAACGACATTGGAATAGTGGAAAGGGATTGTTTTGAAAGGGCGCGGATTTATCCGTGCCGTAGACCGTGGTCGGGAATGAAATGTGCTTTAGCACCTGAGGGATGGTTTTCGACTGCAGCAGAAACCGTCCCCCA
>CAYZVG010000315.1:0-3978 GCA_964481595.1 uncultured Occallatibacter sp.
CTTTTGGAGCAAGGCGGCGGGTGGCGCTCAAAACAAGTCGGCAATGGGGGGAAATGTGAGCAGAAAGCCTAGCCCCAGCAGGACCAGTGCAACCACACTCACGCGGGATGAGACGGAGCGCCTGCGCCAGCTTCGATCGAGAATCCACCACGCAATAAGCCACGCCGCAATTGCACATGTCGTCACTCCGGAGAGGGGTCCGGTGGGCTTTGAAAAGATCATCATGCTCTTGAACCATAAAACCTTGTCGCCCGCTATCGCCAGAATGGCGAGCATCAGCGCTCCGATGCCCGCGGCAAGCAGTGCGGCCGACCCTGGTCCGTTGGGAAGCGTCTGCATCTCCGTCGAGGAAGAACTCTGCGCGCTCACTTTTCCCCTCCTTCCATGATCCGCATGGTTGTGCCGCCCTGGACGGGCGCATTCTTGTTGAGCATTGCGCCGAAGAAACCGGCCACGCCAGCGGCGAGCAGCGAAGCCCACACAAAGCCGAGCACGGCGGTGCGCAGTTCGCGATGACTCTTCAGGCCGCCTCCATAACGCCTGCATACCGCAGCCGCCATGGTGATGGCGATGGGTACGAGCCACGCCACATGCTCCTTCCACTCCATGCCAATCGAGTGCCAGCCCGCCGTCGCGGGACTGGCCATGAGCAGACGCTGGGGAAATCCTGCAAGATCAGTTGTTCCTGCGGGCGGCGTCGCGCGATACCACGGATAGACAATGTATGTGCCGCTGAGCACAGCGAGCCAAGCCACTGCGGCCATCGCCGTTAAGTAATTTGCCAGGAATAAGTCGTGCCTGTCGTCGTTCTGCGGGCCTGTCTGTGCGTGACAACATCTGTAGATCTCAACCAGCGCTCCCGAGCAAGCCATAAGGTAGAGCGCGCCGAACCCCATGCCATGGATAAGAGTCAGCAGACCGCGCGTTGTAATTTCCATCGATCGACCTCCTGTGCTTGTAGTGTGCCATGCGCGCTGGCCGTGCGCGTTATCGTCCGCGAGCACATTCAGCAGCGTAACTGGATGGCCAGTAATTCGTGCAGGCGTTCAATAGCCGTCAGCGTAACCCGGCCGGGGAAGGAATGAGCGCGCCGAGTCTTGTTTGCCGTTTGCCTTGTCGTCTTTTCCCCAGGTCCAATAGAGGCCAAGGTACGCGTAGTTCTCCGTTTGACCGGCGACCGAGTGCCCGTAGCAGAAGAGGATCTGCTCGTTGGTGTTGTGCTTGAAGTGGTAGTATCCGCCCACGTCGACCATCGCCGAGCGCTCAGTCTGCGCCGTGGCAATGCCTTCGCGTCCATGCGCGAACAGTTCCGCTCCCAGCTCCCACTGCTCGCTCAACTCGCGTTTCACCAGCCAGCCTGTGTATGGAAAATCGCGATAGCCGGCCTGCGGAACCACCTGGTATCCGCCGCCCCCATCGAACAGCCACTTGCCCTCGTTCTTCTGCAGCCAGATGGGCAGTTTGTACCAGACCTTGCCCACGCCCAGCCCCTTGTCCGCATTGCCGGTGGGCATCTCAAACATGGTGAAGCTGCCAATCTGCGGAAAGTGCTTTGTCTCTTTGATGAACGCAATCTTTGCGCCCAGCTCCATATCGGTCAGGCCGAACTCCGTCGGACCCGCCCCGGCAGGGGAGTAGACCTGGTTATTCAAGGGAGCGGCCACCCCCAACGGCAGAATGGCATGAACCTGTACCCTGGGAAGTGCGCCCCAGTTGAATTCGAATGCCGGTCCCGTTGAATCCATCTCAACAGGCGTGCCGTCTACGCCGCCGAAAATATAGAACTCGTAGTGATGAAGATCGACGGGAACCGGATCGTCCGTCTGATAGGGTGGCCCCTGCGCCCACAGATGCGGAGCCGACAACGCGCAAAACACAAGCAGCAACAGCAGCCATGGGGACTTGCCGGGATTCATCTTGAGATTCTCTCCGTAGACCGCGCTCGTGTAAAAGGGGAAAGCGCCGGTTGCTGCTAAAGGTATCTCGAATCTCCGCAACGATCAAGCCGCGGAAGATAAATTTACAGGGCAATCGCATTTCAAATTGCGTGTTGGTTCTGCTTTGAAAGGGCACGGATTTATCCGTGCCGGAAGAGCTTGCAAAAAAATCGGCCGGCTTTAGCCGCGGAGGAATGTTGTTGGGATGGTGCCTATCCCCCAGTACCTGAACAGGCTGCGGAAAAGGCCATGCAGTTGCCTTGGTGCGAAGGGAAATCCCACAGGGGCTGAAGCCCGAACTCTCTTTTTCAATCATCTATGGCCCGGCTGAAGCCGTGCCCTTATTACAAAACTGCTGAACGAGGCGGCCAAGATGAGTTTTCCGCAGCCAGTAAAGGCCGGAGATACTCAAGAGCTGTTTCGGCACGGCTGAAGCCATGCCCTTTCAAAGCAGAATCATCCTGCGGCCGGTCCTGCACTCAGGGAGTGCATCTCTATCCCGCGAGCTGCTTCTTTACCTGGTCGCTTACCACGCGCCCTTCCGCACGGACGCTGGCTGCCTGTAGCTTTGCCTGCACAGCCTTCATCGCCAGGCCCATCTCTTTTTGTGTGGCCGCATGGCCCAGCGACGCGCTCACTTCCGCAATTGCTTCCTTCACCAGAGTGGCCAGACCGGCTTCGTCCATCGCCTTGGGCAAAAATTCCTCAATGACTGTGATCTCCCCCGCCTCTTTCGCCGCCAGCTCCGGGCGATTGCCCTTGGTGAACTGGTCGATCGAGTCGCGCCGCTGCTTGATCATCGTCGCCAGCGCCTGCTCCGCTTCCTGCGGGGTGAGCGGCGCGCGCTTTTCAATAGCCTTGTTCTTCAGGGCGTTCTTGATCAGCCGCAGCGTGGTGGTGCGCTCGCCGTCGTGGGCCTTCATTGCCGTCACAATCTGTTGGCTTACAAGTATTTCCAATGCGCCTGCGTCGATTGTCATGCTCATCCCCTTTTGAAAGATCAATTTTAAATGAGCGGGGGACCGTCTTCCCGGAACAGAACGCTCCAGCTCCGTCCCGAGTTATCCACAAAATACAAAAATTCCACAAAAACCACAGAATTATGTATTATGTGAGTGGAGCCGGGCTCCCGCCCGGAGCAAGGAGACGCAAAATGTTTCGTAAAACCCGCTTATATACGCCCGGACCGACCCCTCTTCTGCCAGCCGCTCAGTTCGCCATGGCCGCGGCGGACATGCACCACCGCACCCCGGAGTTCCGCGTACTTTTTCAGAAGGTTCTGGCCCAGCTCAAGGTTTTTGTGGGCACCAAAAACGATGTGCTTATTCTCTCCTGCTCCGGCACGGGTGCTATGGAGGCATCGGTAACGAATCTTACCTCTCCCGGCGACCGCGTGCTGGTTCTTACCGCCGGAAAGTTTGGCGAGCGCTGGGTTGGCCTGGCTAAAGCGTTTGGCTGCCAGCCGGATGTGCTCACCGCGCCTTATGGCGAGACCTTCGACCTGGCGGAAGTGAAGAAAGCTCTCAAGCCCGAGCATCGCGTCGTTTACATGCAGGCCACAGAGACCTCGACCGCCGTGCGCCACGACGTTGAGGCCATCGCCAAGCTGGTGAAGGGAACTGACACTCTGTTGGTGGTCGATGGCATTACCGGCCTGGGCACCACACACTTCGACGTGGACGCATGGGGCATCGACGTGCTGATCGGCGGCTCGCAGAAGGCGGTCATGATTCCGCCGGGCCTGGCTTACCTGAGCGTAAGCGAGCGCGCGTGGGCGGCCATGGAGAAGTCCACCAATCCGCGCTACTACTTTGACCTGCGCAAGGAGCGCAAGAACGCAGGCAAAGGCGAGACGGCCTACACGCCTTCAGTGGCTCTGGTAGCCGGCTTGGGCGCGGCGCTCGACTACATTGCCGGGCAGGCTGGAGGCGACTTGGAGCAGGGCCGCATCGCGCTGATCGACAACGCACAGCTCAATGCCGCTGCCACGCGCGCCGGTCTGGTCGCTTTGGGATTCAAGCTGTTTGCTCCGTCGGCTCCG
>CAYZVG010000316.1:0-3971 GCA_964481595.1 uncultured Occallatibacter sp.
TATCCCCCAATTTTCGACCGTTCGACATACTTTCGGAGTTTTTCCGCAGCCTGTGTAGCCCCCTGCTCCGCTCGAGATCTTTGTAATAAGGACCGATGAACCGTCCCCTTTGATTTCCAATCTAATTGCGACAGGATGGTGGAAGCTACGAAGCCAAAGAAATCGGTAGGATTCAACTTCCTTCTTCTTCGCGAGTTCAAGCAGCGAGGGTTCATTGAGCGCACGCAAATGCGATGAATACCATCGGGACTTGAAGCTATCCTCTCGCGCATCTGTGCCGAGTGAAGACTTTGGAAAGAACTGCGCGGGGCACCTGATCGCCAGGGTGGCGACTAGGGCAGCCGTAATCAAAAGCGTTCGCATCTCGCCCTCCGGAACACACAGCATGTACTTATGGGTTTAGACACCATGGACTCCACGAATGTTCCATCGATCTTGCCGAAGGTCTCGATTTGGAGACTTGAAGCACATATTCAAGGTGCGAATCCAACCGGCCAGAGGACATGGTGCCAGTCTTAAAAGTTCACATCAAGACAACAGCTGTCATCCTGAGCGAAAGGGGCCCCGAACGTTTTTCAGTTCGGGGGTGGTGAGTCGAAGGATCTGCGGCTGCTCTTTCGCGGATGTTGCAAAGACTCCTGGTCAATGGGCTAGATCTGCATGATCCACCACAGCACAAAATACGTGATCGCAATTGCCGCCAAAACAAGCAATGCCGGCCGCATCAAGGGGTGCTCCTGCACGCCCAGCTTGACGAGTTGTGTTAGTTTTACCGTCGTCTGGCTGTCGGCATTGAATTGAGCCTTTTCCTCAGGCACCGGTGTAGGCGAAGCACCCTTCAATCTGCCAACGAGAGAGTGGTAGCTGTCCGGCAATCGCGAGGCGGCAAACCACCTGTTCGACTTAAGGACAGTAAAATACCCATTAGGTACGATACTGTCGCCCCTGCGATTCATGGAACGAAGAATCTTCATGGCTTGCTCCCTCTCGTCCCCTAGTTATCCGAAGAAAGATTACCCGCTCAGTTACTCCGCGTCAGCAGTCCCAACTTATAAGGAATCAGCTCATAGTTTGCCGCGGCCGCTTCGGCCGCCGGGTCTGCCCCCATGTAGAGAAACTGCAAGTGTGTCGGATCGATGGTCAGCGTTTCGTCGTAACCCACGCGAATCATCTCGCCATGGCTGATGTCGTTGGTCCAGTCCATGGCCGGAGCAGGGAAGCTCACGTTCAGTTCTCCCGCATAAGGTGTGGCCCAGGTATCCGCGTTCGCGACCGGCGTAAACTGCCCGCCCAGATTGTCTGTAACAAATGCGCGGAAGAAACGGCCGCCCGATCCCAGCGCCTCCACAGTCAGCAGGTACTGGTTCGTTCCCTGCAGCGCGTACACCTTGTCGCTCTCAAACAGGTTGAACTCGTTGGCGTCCTGCAGAATAATCTGCGGCGTGCTGAATCCCTGCGGAAAGCTCGACTTTGCCGTCTGGCTGCGGTAGATGTTGCCGTTGTCGCCGGCAAAGAAGAGATAGCAGTTGGTCGAGTCGCAGATGATCCAGAAATCGATCCAGTTTGATACCGTCGCCGGCTGCGAGGCAAAAAAGTTCTGCGGCGCAGACCACGATGCCGGATTGGTGGGATCGGTCGTAGTGGAGTACTGCGGCTGCGGCGACTGGTAGAGGAAATACCACGTGCTCGTCGGCGAAAAGTAAAACACCTCCGGCGAATCGTGATACGCATTCGCAAAGTTGGGATTCTGGTCCATGAAATAGGGCTGCGCGGCAGCCGCATCCGGCCAGTCAGCAAAGCTGATGTACTGCAAGCCCCAGTTCCCGTTCGCGTATGCGTTGGTCGAGTAAACATTCCACTGATTCTTGTAGTAGAAGGCCGATGGGTCCTTCACTGAAACAATGTTGTGCGTCGCGTTGGGTATCGGGCTAACCAGCGGCCCGGTCGAGGTCCACTGGATCGGCGCGGCAAGCTGCGAAGTCAGCCCGGCATTGATCGTCAGCGACAGGCTGGCCGTCGCGGTTGCCACTCCGTCGGTGGCCGAAACCGTCAGGGAGTAGGCACCCTGCGCGGCCGTGCCTGGATTGAGCAGAATCGCGCCGCTATTGCCCGTTGCCGGTTGCGTGTAACTTGCCACCGCGCCGCTGGGCAGGCCAATCACGCTCAGAGCAATCGATCCCGTCGAGTCTGTGCGTGTGATGGTCGCCGTCACGTTGCCCACCGATCCGCCCGCAGGCACGGTCAAGCTCGATTGCGACAGCGTCATCGAAAGTTTGTCGTTATTGGGTGGAGGATTTGTTGACCCCGATCCGCCGCTCGAACTGCTGCTGGAACCGCAGCCGGCCAGCGCCATCGTCAAAGCGCAAACGCAGACATACGGAAGAATTTCATGAATCCGAGTAATCGTTTTCTTGAACCAGCAATGTTGTTCCCCAACGAGCATGTCTCTCCTCTGATGCTTGGTGATTTGTCGAAGAATTATAGTCAGTCGCAGCGGCATTTGGAAGCTAAATGCAACGGCCCTTGCCGCACCTTCGCATTGCCCCTAAATCCTCGCTCTGTTATATTGGTTTCATGAGTTTTGGACTCAACCCGGTAGCCGTCTGCGCATGTTGTTGCGCCGTGCGGCTGTCCTGTGCCTGAGCCAAGCTCTTCCGTTTCAAGCACACCCGGCGCCGCGTTTCAGCAATAGCTGACGCGGTTTTTTATTGCCCGCTAAACTTCGCGGCTCAACTTCCCCAACGGCAGCAAGAAACAAGAAATGACCAGATCGATCTACAACACGCGCTTCCTCAGCTCCGCCTCCCGGCGGTCCATGCGCTGTTGTTGTTGTAGCTATTGTCGTTGCTGCTGATCCAACCCTCACAACCAGGCGCATGACCAAATCGAAAGTCATGCCAGTTTATCGGAATCGCTCTACGCGGTTCCTTACCGGCCAATTCCAGGCTGGCAATTTCAGGAGGTCCCTATGACAGGCAGAACCAAACTCTTCTTCACCGCGGTCATTCTTTCCCTTGCCGCATCTCTCACCGCGCACGCGCAGGTCGTTGGCGCAACCCTCACCGGCGTAGTCCACGATCCTTCCGGCGCGGTGCTCTCGGCAGCCACAGTCACCGTGCATCAGGACGAGACTGGCTCCAAACGCGTCATCGTCACCGATTCCGACGGCCGCTTCTTCGCCCCTTCGGTGCCCGTCGGCCCTTACACTGTTTCGGTCGAGCACGAGGGCTTCGCGGTTCAGCGCCAAACCGGCATCACCCTCACCGTCGGCCAGAGCCTGCAATTGAACTTCATCCTCTCCGTCGCTTCGACGCAGCAGGAGGTAGTCGTTGAGGCCACCGATGCCAGCGTCAACCTATCCACCCAGCCAACCGCCGGCCTTGTTGACGAGCGCCAGGTAAAAGATCTGCCGCTCAATGGCCGCAGCTACGACGAGCTGCTCACCCTCAATCCCGCCACGGTCAACTACACCGGCCAGCGCTCCGGCAGCATCGGCACATCCAACTCCTCGGTCGGCAACATGTTCGCAGTCAGCGGCCGCCGCCCCCAAGACAATCTCTTCCTGTTGAACGGCATTGAGTACACCGGCGCATCGCTCATCAACGTAACCCCGGGCGGCACCAGCGGCCAGCTCCTTGGTGTCGATGCGGTCCGCGAGTTCAACGTGGTTACAGACACCTATGGCGCAGCCTACGGCAAGCGCGATGGCGCGCAGGTCAGCATCGTCACCTCCTCTGGTACCAACCAGCTCCACGGCACAGCTTTTGAATTTCTGCGCAACAGCGCACTCGACGCGCGCAACTACTTCGATCAGGGAACCATTCCCGAATTCCAGCGCAACCAGTTCGGCGGCTCGCTCGGCGGCCCTGTGCGCAAAGACAAGCTCTTGCTCTTCGGCAACTATGAGGGCTATCGGCAGGCCTGGGGCTTGAGCGCGATCACTCTCGTGCCCGACAACGAAGCGCGCCTCG